>JAYVJH010000532.1:0-5468 GCA_043769455.1 Runella sp.
GACAGTCGCCTCAATGCGCTGGGAGCAGAGATAGTGCGGCTGTAGGTTTTACAGCTTATACCCAATCGTAAGCTGCCAAACGCCTGAGCGTTGCTTAAAGCTACTTTCACGTTGGCCGACTGGTATGGTAGGGTCTTTGAAATAAATCGACTGCGCCGTAACGTTTTGAATACTACCCATGTACCGCAAATTAACTGTAAATTTTTTGCCAAATCCATAGCCCACCCCAGCATGAAAACCTGCTGTTAGTGTCTGAAAAGGTGAAAATTGTGGCGGATTAGCCGAGTAATTTGCCAATAACGTTTTGAGCTTACCATCTTCTGCTACATTGACCGAAAACATTGGCCCTCCCGAAACCTCAATTTTATTGAACCTGTGGCCAATCGATAACGGAATGTCTATTTGTGTATATTGAACCGTAGTCGTGGTGGTTTTGGTTGTATTATTTCCCAAAAATTGATCTATCTGTGCGCCTTTGACAGATAGCATGAGTTCGGCCTGCAAAAATGTAGGCTCTAACGTCCGCACATAGCCACCAACGGCATAGCCAAACACAGGCGAGGTTTTGGTACTAAGTCGCTCAGACGCACGAGATGATGCTGCACTTTCGGGCGACCAATTAAAATCAACACCCTGAAAACGGCACATTTGTAAGCCCACTTTGATACCTGTTTCTACTTTTTTTTGGGCTTGAATCGTTATCGAAAATAAACAGAGACAAAAAACAATATTTTTTTTCATTCACTCAATAGTTTGGTTATTAGTTGGTTAAATTCTTCTACAAAATCGTCGTAATATTTGCCAGTACCAGGCCCCGAAAACCCCGTATGTATTTCTCTTACTTTTCCTTTTCGATCAATAAAAATCGTTGTTGGGTAGCCTGCTATTCGGTTGAGCATTGGTAGTGCTTTGCCAGCGTCGGCGTTGTCGGTACCTGCCAATACAACGGGATACTCCACTCCAAAACGCTTATTTGTCCGCTCAATTTTAGGTCCCGAAACAGCCATATCTAATGTATGTTCAAACGAAAGACCTATTATTTCAACGCCACGGCTACGGTTTTTCTTATACCAAGGTGCCAAAAACTTGGTCTCGTCCATGCAGTTTGGGCACCAAGTCCCCATGATTTGCAAGATGACGACTTTATTTTTAAATCGCTCATCTTTGAGCGATACTGTTTGGCCTTGCGGTGTTTTGAACGAAAAATCAATGGCATCGAACCCTTCTTTCAAGTAGGTGAGTTGGGTAGGTGGTATGAGTGTGGCAGCTTCGTCTCGTACCATTCTAAATTTCTGAAAACCCAAAACACCAGCCCAAAGACCGCCTTTAATCTGCCCGTTTGCGCCTATGGCTGCCCTAAACATATAAGCGTGTGAGCCGTCGTAGCACGACAAAAACAGGCTATCGCCCTGTACGTCGCCAGCCAAATAACGATAGTCGCCAGTAGGAGTCAAGAAAGTACCCGAGAGTTTAGATTCTTTTTGAGTCAAAACACCAACCGCAAAAGTCGAATCACCATTGGGTTTATAAAAGTAAGTAGCCCATTTTCCAGATATATTTTGGGTTGTTGTAGTTTTGTTTTTTATAAATCGATAATCATACCCAAATTGTGCCTTAAATGGCAATACCGATACCCACTTGCCGTTCCGTAGTTTTTTCCAAAAGCCTGTCATTTCGTTGCCTGATACCTTAACGACCAAGTCAGAGTCGAACATTAGCATTGGAATATGTAACGAATCTTTCTCAAAATAAGCATCGTCAAGAGGTAGTTTTTCAGTTCCGTTCAGAGCCAATACCCCAAACTTGCCCCCAGCTTTTGGGCTAAGTTCTAAGCCAAAAGGTAATTCATGCCCGCTTCGCCGAATGGTTGCTCGCCATTGACCTGCCTTAACTGTCTGACTTATAACAAGATGAGAGCATAGTAGCAAGCTAACAAATACAATAGACCAGTTTTTTATCATTGTTTTGGTAAATAGTTTTGGCAAAATTACTAAGTTTGTAGAAGTAAAACTAAAATAATATGTATCATCAGCCCGTCATGTTGTCGGAATGTTTAGCGGGTTTGGACATCAAGCCCAACGGTGTCTATGTAGATGTAACTTTTGGCGGCGGAGGCCATTCAAAAGCCATTTTGGCAGAACTCGGCGACCGTGGCCGCCTTTTTGCTTTTGACCAAGATCCAGATGCCCGAGCCAACGCCGAAGCCATCAACGATAGACGGCTTACTTTTGTCGATGCCAATTTCAGATATTTACAAAAATACCTAAGGCTCTACGATGCCGGAAACGTCGATGGTATTTTGGGCGACTTGGGAGTGTCTTCGCACCAGTTTGATACTGCCAGACGAGGGTTTTCGACTCGATATGACGCCAAACTCGACATGAGAATGAACCAACGTGCCGACCTTACGGCACACCAAGTACTGAACGAATACAGTGAGGCCGACTTACACAAAATTTTTGGAATGTATGGCGAAGTACACAATGCCCGAACACTCGCATCGGCCATTATCAGCACTCGACCCATTCATACAATAGACGAACTAAAAAGTGTGTTACAACGATATGCACACCGAGGCAAAGAAAACAAGTATTTTGCTCAGGTATTTCAGGCTGTCAGAATTGAAGTAAACGATGAACTGGGGGCATTGCAAGATTTTTTGAGCCAGAGTGTAGAGGTTCTTAAACCTAATGGACGACTCGTTGTCATGGCCTATCATTCATTAGAAGATCGTTTGGCCAAAAATTTTATCAATAAAGGCAAGTTTCATGGCGAAGTAGATAAAGACCTGTACGGCAATGAAATCAAGCCCCTGCAAGCCATTAACCGAAAACCCATTGACCCAACCGACGATGAGGTAGCTCTCAACCCAAGAGCAAGAAGTGCTAAACTGAGAATTGCTGAGAAAAAATAGACCTCAAATATATACTATCATGGCCAAAAATATAATCAAAAGTCCACCAACGCCAGCACAACCACAAGAAGCAAGTGGGTTGGCTGTTTGGCTCAATAGTTTTAGTCCTTTTCGTCGAATGACAGGCGATAAGTTTCCAGTACATTACATCGACGGGGCTATGTGGATGTTATTGATTGGTCTTGTTTTGATAGGCTGTGAACACAACGCCGAGCGGCAGATGAGACAAATCAGAAAAAAAAAGGAAGAAATAGATAATCTTCGTTCGGTTTATACCATCGTCAAGTCCAATTTTATGAAGCAGGGCAAGCAGTCGGAACTCATACCGCAGGTAGAGCGTATGGGGCTTATTGAGAGCAGAACGGCCCCAAATCGAATTGTGATAAAAGCAGAAGAAAAGTAAAACGGCACCATTGCTTGGAGCGATGGTGCCGTTTTATAATATCAATCGAAGTTCTAATTTTTCTTTGGTACGGCAGGTGTTGCCGTTACTGGCTTAGAAACTGGCGCAGCGGCTGGTTGTTTGAGAGCAGCAGCGGCATCTTTAACGGCCTGTGGTACTTGTGGTGTGGGAGGCTCTACACCCAGTTTTTTCAGAATCAAGTTGCTGATATTGTTTTCTTCAACGCCCGAATACAAGATAATGGGAGTAGAGTTATTGCCTGCGTCCATATTTAAAACATAGGTAAAGCCATTTTCTTTGCCAACGGCATTGATAGCCTCGTTGATTTTGGCCAATACAGGCTGTACCAATTTCTGGTATTTGTTTTGTAAATCTTGCTCAGAACCTTGCTTCAACTCTGTGATAGACTGGTTCATGCCTTGTAGTTCTTTTTCCTTGTCGGCACGTATTAATTCCGACCAGGTTGGTGCGTTTTTTTCATACGCCTTGTATTTTTCTTCAAATTCTTTTGATTTTTCTTGCAATACTTTTTCAAGTTGTTGTTTTTGAATCTGAAGCTCATTCTGAATTTTTTTGCTGTCTGGCATCACATTCAGAAGGTAATCTACGTTTGTCCAGCCTATTTTCGGGGTAGTTTGCGCTTGTGCGCCCATTCCGACTAAGGCCAATACCGCTACGGCGGCCACAATCAGTGTACTTTTCATTTGATTTTACTGTTTAGATTTGGATTTGTTTGAACTATCTTTTGCATTTAACGGCACTTCTACTGGTGGTGTTGCAGTGGCTTTAACGCTATTTTTGGTATTTTTATTGTCTGAGCCAAGCCCCAATTCTTCCATCACGTAGTCGGTATAGTCGTGTTGGGGATTTGAGTAAACAACTACAAACTCACTTGATTTGTCAAATATAAAGTCTAACTTTCGTTGTCGGGCTACTTTTTCCATGACCTTATATACTTGGTCAGTTACGGTTTTGATGGTTTCTTTCTTTTTTTGAAACAACATACCCTCAAAACCAAATATCTTGTTGTTGTATTCTCGTGCTTCGGTTGCTTTGTCGGCTATTTCTTGCTGTCGTTTGCGTTTAAGGTCTTCGGTCAGTAGTACTTCTTCTGCCTGATATACTCGCTGCAAGCGGTCAATGTCAGCAAATTTATCCTGAATTTCTTTCGTCCATCGTTCCGAAAACTTATCTACATCGGCTTGTGCCTTTTGATAATCGGGCATTTTACCTGTAATGTACTCCATGTCCACATATCCAAATTTTTGGGCTGCGGCCATCTCACTGACTAAAACCGAGAGCAAAAGTACAAAAAACCACCGTGCTTTCATATAATTTTATTGTAGTTTATTGATTTGTAACTCTTTCAATAATAATCTGTTTGAGTGTTTGTAAAATTTTGTAAATGTCAAAAACCTCATCGGTTGTACCATTGTAACCCCTTGAAATAGCATATTTACTATTTTCTAAAACCACAAAATACTAACTTGCCCCCGATACCCAACAGCCATAAATTGGTTTTTGATTGTTGTTCAAGTGCTGACTTACCAGCATCGCTCCCAAAACTTGACCAGTCGGATCGCCACTACTATCTAATTCTTTTTTATATTGCGGAACGCCGCCCGCATGCAGACAAAAAATAGGTATTCCTAGTTCACTTCTGCCACTGGCAATGATACCATCTGGATTGCCTGAAAGCTCGATATCGTTGATAACTGCCGATATACTACGTTTGTTAAATTCATTAAAACGGCCTTCACTATCAGAGTAATTAACTAACGATACCATTGGGCCAATAAAATGTAAGGCCAGTTCTTGTTCATTCCAGTCTAAAAAATTGAAACTGAGTCTTTCACGATACCAAGTCAAGACCGTTTGGTGAATTGTATCAATTTCAAAATTACCAGAAAGCCATTGGTCGAGATGCAACAACTCATTTACTCTTTTAATATCAAAGAGTTTTTCTAATTCTTTACGAGTACAATCTCCAAAAGTTAGCTTTTTCATTACCGCAACTGTTGCCCGATTGTAAAGTGAAACTGCGTACCGCTGCGTTGTGTTTGGCCAGGTAGTGGGTCGAAGCCATAAGCATAGTCAATACCAATCATACCGAAGGCTGGCATAAAAATACGTGCGCCTACACCAGCGGCT
>JAYVJH010000533.1:0-3061 GCA_043769455.1 Runella sp.
TGTCGTTTAGTTAAGAGTTCGGTGAAGACACCAAACTCGGTTGGCTACCGTGGTTTGTGTCTTCACAAACCACTTATTTTCTTAACTAAACGACATTGAGTAGTGAATAGTGAAAAACGTGTGACGAAAAATATTGATAATCTACATTCTTAACCCTTAATTGGCGTCGCTACCGCAAACCGTTCGGTACACTGGCAAATCAGCACATTTACTTATGTTGCAGTTGTTGGTTGGTTTATGCCAACAAACGCTTTATGGCTTCTTCTGTTTTTCTAAATTCAAATCGGTTCATTTCTATATCCATCAAATTTTTTATTTCTTCATTACATAAATTGCCAATACTTCCCTCATGTGTATGATTGAGCGTGCGTGAGGCCGAATATTGGCCGTTATTTATTTCGTTACCAACTTGTATGTAGGCATCTCTAAATGGTACACCTTGCATCACCAATTCATTGACTCGCTCAACGCTAAACAGCAAATCGTATTTTTGGTCGGCCAACAAATCGGGTTTTATTTGTAAGTTTTCGAGCATAAAATGGGCTACGTCCAAGCAGTCCAAAATCTCGTCAAAGGCGGGCATCAATATTTCTTTCAATAGCTGCATATCTCGGTGATAACCCGATGGCAAGTTGCTCATTACCAGCGTTATTTCGGTTGGTAGGGCTTTCAGTCGATTGGTTTTGGCACGCAAGAGTTCGGCTACATCTGGGTTTTTTTTGTGGGGCATGATGCTACTACCTGTTGTGAGGGCATCGGGCAGAGTTACAAATCCAAAGTTTTGACTGTTGTACAAACAAACGTCCATCGACAATCGAGAAATAGTAGCCGCTACCGTTGCAATAGCCGTCAGAGCCGTTTGTTCAGTTTTGCCACGAGACATTTGGGCATAGACCACGTTATAGTGAAGTGTCTCAAAACCAAGTAGTTCTGTTGTTAGAGTTCTATTGAGCGGAAACGACGTACCATAACCTGCGCCTGAGCCAAGCGGGTTTTTGTTGGCCAATCGGTAAGCAGTTTGTAGCATAGCCACATCGTCCACGAGTGCCTCGGCATAGGCCCCAAACCAAAGACCAAACGACGACGGCATTGCGATTTGTAGGTGTGTGTAGCCGGGCAAAAGGTCGTTTTTGTGCTGCTCAGAGCGTTGAGTCAAGAGGTCAAAAAGTTTTTTGGTAGCCATTGCTACTTTTTGGAGTTGGTGGCGGGTGTAGAGTTTCATATCCACTAATACTTGGTCGTTGCGGCTGCGACCCGAATGAATTTTTTTGCCCACATCGCCCAATTTTCGAGTTAGTATCAATTCTATTTGTGAATGAACATCTTCAACACCGTCTTCTATTTCAAAATCATTGGCTTGTGTTTGGACATAAATATTTTTCAATTCACCATTTAATAACCTTAACTCATCAGTCTCCAAAAGCCCAATGGTTTCGAGCATAATAGCGTGTGCCAAGCTACCTAATACATCAAACGGTGCCAAGTATAAGTCCATCTCTCGGTCTCTGCCAATGGTAAATTTTTCTATTTTTTCAGATATAGTCGTACTTTCTTTTTGCCAGAGTTTCATGTAAAAATGTAGAATATAGAATGTAGAATGTAGAATGTATCGACATTTTACACCAAATGCGATTTGATTGAGTTAGGCTCTTTGCCTTTTTTTTGTTTAATTTGTACTTTCAGTTAGGCAAACATAGCACTTTTTTAAATATTAAAAAGATTAGGAACAAATGAAAATTGCATTAGTAACAGGCTCGGCAGGGCTAATCGGTAGCGAATCAGTTGCCTTTTTTTCAGATAAATTTGATTTGGTTGTGGGCATAGACAACAATATGCGCCAATATTTTTTTGGTGCCGATGGCAATACCGACTGGAATCGCAACCGTCTGACGGATACCTACCCCAACTACACACACCGTAGCGCAGACATCAGGGAGGTAAGCCAATTAGAACTTATTTTTAAAGAATTTGGCACAGACATCAAGCTCATCATTCATGCAGCAGCCCAACCAAGCCACGACTGGGCAGCACGTGAGCCATTTACCGACTTTACGGTCAATGCCAATGGTACGCTTAATATGCTCGAAATGACTCGCCAACATTGCCCAGAAGCCGTTTTTATATTTACTTCGACCAATAAAGTATATGGCGACAACCCCAACTATTTGCCCTTAATCGAAACCGAAACTCGCTGGGAAATAGACCACAATCACCCGTATTTTGAGAACGGAATAGACGAAAACCACAGTATCGACCACACCAAACACTCAGTATTTGGCGCATCAAAGGTAGCTGCCGACATTATGGTTCAAGAATATGGGCGTTATTTTAACATGAAAACAGGCGTGTTCAGAGGAGGTTGCCTCACTGGTCCCAACCACTCGGGCGCACAACTTCATGGTTTTTTGAGTTACCTCATGAAGTGTACCATTACAGGTGGAGAATATACCATTTTTGGCTATAAAGGCAAGCAAGTCAGGGATAATATTCATAGCCACGACCTTGTCAATATGTTTTGGCATTACTATCAAAACCCACGTGAGGGCGAAGTTTATAACGCTGGTGGTGGTCGTTTTGCCAACTGCTCAATGCTCGAAGCTATTGCTATCTGTGAAAAAATAGCCGGCAAAAAACTTACTTATCACTATTCAGACACCAATCGCATCGGCGACCATATCTGGTATGTAAGCGATTTGACCAAATTCAAAACTCACTACCCAGCCTGGAACTGGCAGTATGGCCTTGACGAAACACTCATCGAAATCCACGATGGCATGGTCAAACGATTGGCTGGAGGTTAGATAGTTTTGTGATAGTAATTTCATAAAACTAATCAAAAATTCCCTTGCCACAACCGTAGCAAGGGAATTTTTGATTGACATAAAACCAATTTATTACCTCACACCACCAGCACTTTTTTAGTAAACCGCCTTTGAGGCTCGCCAGCCTGTGTTGTTTGTAAACCAAAAATATACGAGCCGCTGGGCAGACTTCCCAAATCTAATTTTTCGTCCAACCGTCCTTGACGGTTTTTATAGACTTTGGTTTGCAATACACGCCC
>JAYVJH010000534.1:0-7770 GCA_043769455.1 Runella sp.
TGTCGTTTAGTTAAGAGTTCGGTGAAGACACCAAACTCGGTTGGCTACCGTGGTTTGTGTCTTCACAAACCACTTATTTTCTTAACTAAACGACATTGAATTTTATATGGTATTGAGTGGAGGTCTTCGCTTTGAGCGAAGACCTCCATAAAACAAAAAAGACATTCTTTATGAGTATTGCGGAAGTCCTAATTTTTACAATTTACTGTTTATTGTTTTTCTGTTTCCAATATGGTTTCATACAAAGCCAGTAGCTTGTCGGCTTCCCAACTGTATTTTTCTTTGACAGCCGTCCGCCCATTATGACCCATTTGTATGGTTTTATTAGTATTTTCAATCAGCCATCGCATGGTTTCGGCCAGTTTGGGGGCATCGGTCGGGGACTGGCAAAATCCGCAATTATTATCCTCAACAACAGCTTTATAAAGCTCAAAATCAGAAGTAATAACGGGTAAACCCAAGGCCATATAATCAAAAATTTTGGACGGGTAAGACTCTGAATAATCGCCGACTGGTTTGAGTAATGCCAAACCAGCTATACTATTTTTAGCTTTTTCAAATGCCGTAATCTGGTCGGTATATCCATAAAAAACGAGATTATCTTTCATTGATTCAAAATCTATAAAATCGTTTATATTCAACAGGTTATATCGTCCAAAAAGATGTAATTTGACAGTTGGATAGTCTTTTTTTAAAATCTTTATGGCCTCAAACATAGTATCGAAAGCCCGTTCGATGCTGATTACTCCTGCATAAAAAAACGCTGGATTCTGAACATCTAAAATTGGCATTGGCCAGTCGAGCCATCGTTTATCGGCAAAATTATGAACGACCGCCACAGGCTTTATAATATTTTGATATTCGGACAAATAACTATCTTCGGTAAAAATAAAATAGAAATACCGTCTTACTTTTTGGTCAAAATAGCCAAATAATTGTTGGAATAACGAGTGGTGGTTATAGGTTTTAGTTGGAAATTTTTTGTACAAATTTTCCTGTACTTCATAAATTACTTCTGTCCCAAACCACCTAAATACAAACGCCAGCGGCAGCAACTCGGCCACAAATATCTGAACAACTTGCGGACGGATAATTAGAAATCTAAATAACACAACTGGGTGAACAAAGAGCAGCCGCCAGATTAGTTTTTGAAAAAATGGCAGTAAAATAACTCGTTCTGACTCGCTGGCCATTAGTTGATTTTGAAAATTTGCCAACATACAAATAACCTCATATTTTGAGGAAAGTGTAGGTGTAATCTTGCCAACGATACGAGGGTCGGTGGCTGGGTGAGCAGTGCTAAGGAGCAAAATGCGAGGTTTCTGATTCACTGATTTATTCTACAAATCTTTTCAGTTCATTTAATTTCAATAACGCTTCTATGGGCGACAACGTATTGATGTCTAAGGTTTTGAGTTTGAGTTTGAGTTCTTCAATTTTTGGGTCTTGGGGTTCAAAAATACTCATCTGAAAATTGGCCTTGGGCATTTCTTTGAGTTTGTTATTGGTTTCTTGGCGTTGGTGGCTTTTTTCTAAGGAGTGCAAAATATCGTTGGCACGTAGTACGATTTCTTGCGGCATACCAGCCATTTGTGCCACATGAATACCAAAACTATGCTCGCTGCCGCCTTCTTTTAATTTTCTGAGAAAGACTACTTTATTACCAATTTCTTTGACAGCCACATTGTAGTTTTTGATTCGGCCAAAGTCTTTTGTCAATTCGTTGAGTTCGTGGTAGTGAGTAGCAAACAGGGTTTTGGCTCTAAATTTGGGGTGATTATGCAAAAACTCTGCAATAGACCAAGCAATGCTCACGCCGTCGTAAGTACTTGTGCCTCGCCCAATTTCGTCCATCAACACCAAACTTCGTTCACTTAGGTTGTTCAAGATACTTGCCGTTTCGGTCATTTCTACCATAAACGTACTTTCGCCTCGGCTCAGGTTGTCGCTGGCCCCGACACGGGTAAAAATCTTATCCACCAATCCGATTTCGGCTTCCGCCGCTGGCACATAGCTACCCATTTGTGCCATTAGCACTATCAAAGCTGTTTGCCGCAACAGTGCCGACTTTCCTGCCATGTTGGGGCCTGTTATGATGATAATTTGCTGGCTGTCAGTGTCCAAAAACAAATCGTTTGGCACGTAGCTTTCGCCCAGCGGCAGTTGTTGCTCTATCACAGGGTGGCGACCGTCTTTGATATTAAGCTTGGTTTCGTTGCTAATAATCGGCTTGGCATAATTGTTCTTTTTGGCTACTTTGGCAAACGAAGCCAAGGCATCTACGATGGCTATAATGCGTGCATTTTGCTGAATCTGAGCCACATAATCGTTGGCAGTCAAAATCAAATCATTAAAAATCCGTTGCTCAATCACAAAAATCTTGTCTTCGGCACTTAGTATTTTTTCTTCATAAATTTTTAGTTCGGGCGTAATATACCGCTCGGCGTTTACGAGCGTTTGTTTTCTAATCCAGTCGGCTGGTACTTTGTCTTTATGCGAGTTGGTTACTTCGAGATAATACCCAAAAACTTTATTATAGGCTATCTTCAAAGACGTAATGCCCGTCCGTTCTATTTCACGGTTTTGGGCTTGTAGCAAATAGTCTTTTCCCGAAAAAGCCAACTGGTGCAGTTCGTCCAAGGCCGCATCTACGCCTGTTTTTACCATTCCGCCTTGGTTGGTCGTTACGGGAGGGTCTTCACGGAGTTCGGTTTCGATTTTGTCCAACAAAAACTGGCAGGGATTAAGTTGGTCGGTGTATTTTTGAAGGTATTGGGTCTTGGGTCTCGGGTCTTGGGTGAGTGTATTTTCTTTACTCATTGACTCAACACTCAATAATTCAACGATTGGCTTGATGTGGCTCAACGATTTTTTGAGTTGTAGCATTTCCCGTGGGTTAATGCGCCGAGCCGATACCTTTGAAATAAGCCGCTCCAAGTCTCCAATTTGTTTGAGGTGTTGGGTCAATGTGTCGAGCAATTCTTCGTTTTCTAACAAAAAACCAACCGTATTGAGCCGTTCTTCGATGGGGGTTTTGTCTTTGAGTGGTAGCACAAGCCACTTCCTAAGCAAGCGTGCGCCCATGGGCGTAACGGTTTTGTCGAGAATGTCAATGAGCGGAATACCGCCCTCTTGTTGTGGAAAAACGAGTTCGAGGTTTCGGATAGTGAATCGGTCGAGCCAAACGTATTTTTCTTCGTCTAATCTCGTTATTCTTGTAATATGCTTAATCTGGCGGTGTTCGGTATCGGCCAAGTAGCGCAAAATTACGCCAGCAGCGATGATACCCTCCGTCAGGTTTTCTATTCCAAAACCCTTTAAGGACGTTGTCTGAAAATGTTTGGTGAGGTGTTCATAGCCAAACTCATGCGTAAAAGCCCAGTCTTCCATGCCAAAAGTATGAAACTTATCGCCAAACTGAGCCGTAAATTGGTCTTTGTGTTTTTTGCAAAACAGTACTTCTGAGGGTGCGAAACTTTGGAGTAGTTTTTCGATGTACGGGCCTTTGCCTTGTGTTGTCAAAAATTCACCCGTCGAAATATCCAAGAACGCCACGCCCAACTCGTTTTCGTTTTTGTAATGAACCGCCGCTAAGTAATTGTTTTGGCGCAAGTCCAGCACATTGTCGTTGAACGAAACACCTGGTGTAACGAGTTCGGTAACTCCCCGCCTAACGATGCCTTTGGCCACGGCTGGGTCTTCGAGCTGGTCGCATATAGCCACACGCTCGCCTGCACGTACGAGTTTGGGTAAATAATTGTCGAGCGAGTGATATGGAAAACCCGCCAGTTCTTCGTGTGCGCCGCCGTTGTTGCGCCGAGTGAGTACAATACCCAAAATACGGCTTGCTCTGACGGCATCTTCACCGAAGGTTTCATAAAAATCGCCAACCCGAAACAGCAACATTGCCCCTGGGTACTTGGATTTTATCTGGGCATACTGTCGGTTGAGCGGTGTTTCTTTCGCAGTTTTGTGTTTGTCGGGGTCAGTAGATGAAGGGCGAGCCATTGGTAGCGTGTTGTTTGGCTACAAATATAAAACGATTTCTTAAAATTAGCCCAAATTCTTGTTATGCGCTTGTTGTATTCAGAGATTTATATTGTATCTGAAATACATGATAATACTGTGCAATAGGGGCTGTTTGCAAATTTAAACGGGGGTAGATGGAAGTCTTCGCTTTGAGCGAAGACTTCCATGGGCAAAATAAATTTTCTGGATAAATAACGAAGAACCTAAAATATTTAGAATAACACAAACTACAAAGGTAGGGCCAAACCAAACACCAACTGAACGGCTTGGGTATTGCTTGTAATAATACCTCTCAAAGCGGCAGAAATTTCCACTTTATACTGAGACTGGTATTTGACACCAGCCATAGGAACTACACCAAATGTATTTTGATTACTGATGATTTCTGAAACTGCTACGTTACTGATAGCTATTTTATTGTTAATTTTTTCTTGCGAATATAAAACACCCAGACCGATAAGCGGCTGGTAGTTACCTCGTTGTTTTAGATAATATTTAAGACTAAGACCATGGCCAAATAACTGTTTTTGGCGACCGATGCCATCGGCAAGCGGATTACCATAGCTTGCTGTTTTGGTATTGATGTTAGTATAGTGGTATTCATAACTCAAATAAAGATTAGGTTTGAGTTTATAGCCAACCTCAACGCCAGCCACATTGCCAAGATATAGCGGCGAGATATCGAGCGACGGCCCAAATGAAACCCCTAACTTAAAGTCTTGCCCTAAGCAAGTAAGGCAGCACCCAAAAATGAGTGCTGCCATTGTATTGATTGTTTTAGTCATTGAACTTTAACTTGATACTTGGCTTGGCTGTCATAGGTAGCTCGTATTTTTTTGTAATTATCTAAAAATCAACAACATATTCACATCTACTCTTTCATCAGCCTAATATTGAGGCCAAAAGACAGCGGGTTTACTTTGTCTATTGTACTGGCATATAGCGCTTTGATTTCTGCCGAAAATGTAGGCTCTATCGTTACCGAAACCTTGGGTATGGCGTGAATTTCTACGCCTGTTCTCACAAAAATACGATTGCGGAGAGTGGCACTAAAAAAACCAAATGTCTCTGTATTGACTATTTTACCAAACTCATCAATCGTGCGTTGGTATTGTTTGCCTACCAGATTTTGAGTAAGGCCGGCCATGAGCGACAGTTCAAAATAGTTTGAGAGAGGTATCTTTTTTTGTAGCCCCAGCATCATCTCAACGCCTTGCGCTTCACGGCTTACCAAGGAACTAAACGTCGGGTCGCTGTATGGTTTCAGGCGATTGAGTTCATAACGGCGAACATTATACAAAATGGAGTAGTAAACTCGGTACATTGGCGCACGTTTGACTCTGAACATCAAGCCCAGTCCCAGACTGTTGCCTTGCTGCCAGTTGATGCTTTTGTTGTCGTAATGAACAGAATTACGAACTAATCCATAACTCCAAGTGGGCGATGCTTCGATAAATAGCTTGGTTTGAGACCGAGCCACCATACCAAACAGTATGATAGATAACAACGTTAGAGTGATTTTCATTAGCGTAGGTTTTCACGAATAATTGTATCTGACTTAATGGTAATTTTGAGATTACTGTAGGCTTTTCTAAAACTGAACATACCTATTTCACTTTGAAGATAAGTACGTTGGGGATTGTCGAATGTCACCTCTATACGTCTGCTGAGGTCTGAAAATACCTCGGTATGTTCTAAGTTATAGCGTAGGTCGAAGGCTTTACCAATTTGTATATTTGAAACCACAATAGAATCGCCCTTGTAAGCTGGGTATTCAGCTATGTGAAATCGAAGTACCGCTTTTTTGATAGCCATACCGCTTTCATTCACAAGCATGACGTTCAACTGTTTTTCTACACTTGAACTACAACTTACTAAGAAAAGAGCCACAAAACACCATCTAAATTTTTTCATAGTATAAATATTAAGCTATACTTGGCTCTTATGACCAAGTATGATAGATGACAACGTTACGGTAGCTTTCATTGGCGTAGGTCTTGACGAATGATTGTATCTGGTTTGATTATAACTTTAAAATTATTGAACGTTTTTCTAAAATCAAATGTACCAACCTCTTTTTGAAGATAAGTACGTTGTGGATTATCGAATGTTATCTCTATACGCCTGCTGGGTTCTGAGAATGCTTCGGTATGTTCTAAGTTATAGCGTAGGTCAAAGGCTTTGCCAATTTGTATATTTGAAACCACAATAGAATCACCCTTGTAAGCTGGGTATTCGGCTATGTGAATCCGAAGTAATGCTTTTTTGATAACTATACCACTTTCGTTCACAATTGTAATGTTCATCTGTCTGTCTATATTGGGGTGACAGCCCACTAAAAAGAGAGCGACCAAACACCATCTAAACTTTTTCATGCTATAAGTATTAAATCAGACTTGGTCGTTATGGCCAAGTCTGATTGGTTGAAAAATTATTGGATTTTTACTAATGCTCTATATGTATCATCATAATGCCAGCCATACAAAATATTCCAAGCATCATTTGTATTGGAATTGTAAGTACCTAAAATACTACTTAGATTAGACGTAGAACTAATTGCCATGGACTTGTTGAATAGTTCATTGTAAATTGTAGGCATTAATGGTACTTGCCATGGCCAAAAACCCATATTTTGGTGAATATAAGTTCGGCCTACCAAATTATTAGATAAATCCATTGAGGTTGATGTATTTCGAGATTGAATGATTGCTAAGTCCCCCAAAAACGACAATGAACCAGATGGTAAGGTAGAATAAGCATACGAAGGCACTACTGCAACGGCCTCATAAGCAGATGTAAGGTCTCTGACATTAGTCAAAGCACTATTCTTGGAGTAACCAGACTCTCTCATATTGGCCACACTTAATGCATTCCAAAGAGAATGTCTAAACGCATTGGAAGGTGTACCATCAGTATGTCCACCAGGATAGTTGTTATTTGAAGAATTTTTGGCGTTATCAGCTTGGATACCCACTACAAGAGTTGTATAGGGATACAATATTGCAATCCAGCCCCAACCTGCTGGTGGATTAAAGCCGTCAAAATAACTTACACGTTTATTCCCAGGCTTATAATTTTTAAGCTCTCGTAATAAATCATTTCTTAATAGGCCATCATAATAAGCAGCGATAATTTCTGATTTTTCGATGGCCTCTTTTTGGGTTTTAATTTGGGGGAAGTCTTTTTTCAGTCTTAAAAATATACTTTCGTCTAAGGCCTCCTTAGCAAAAATACGAGTGGGGTATTTTTTAGATTCTTTTTGCAGTATTTCCATAATGACGAGACTGGGGATTTTAGTGATAAACTCCTCGCCACTCACTCTTCCATTGGGTTTACCCATAAAATCTACGGCAAATTTAATAAGTTCCTGATGGCTCTCAAGTGTGATACACTTATCTGATACACCCTCTGGTAGCCTCATACTCATTCCTTTAAATTCAATAAACTTTTCGGGAATCGTTTGTTGAGTTTGTTCTGTAAACACTTCGTCGGGTTTACATGCCGAAAAAAATAATGCTGGCAACAAAGCCAAACACGAAAACTTGATAATCTTTTTCATACTTTTGTGGTGGTTTTAAATAATTTGATAAAGTTGTTTGAAATTGTTTTTCAAAAAGCCCTGCGAAGTTGCTCAGACAGTTGCAGGGCTTTTTGTTTTACAAAGGTAGGGGGTCAAACCGAGATAGTTTTTGGTTTAAACCAAAAAAGCATTTGGTTCAAACCAAAAACTATCTCGGTTTC
>JAYVJH010000535.1:0-4724 GCA_043769455.1 Runella sp.
GTTAAATACAATGCTGTTAATCAACAAGTTATCAAAATAAAAATACCGTATTACTTTTGGATATGTACTTAATTCCTAAACCAAACCAATGAAATTTAACAACAAAATAGTACTCATCACAGGTGCAGGCTCAGGCATTGGACGAGGCACTGCGCTGGCGTTTGCTCGTGAGGGTGCAACGGTCGTAGTGTCGGACATTAACGAGGCCGGCGGACACCAGACTGTTGAGATGATTGGCGCAAACGCCGTTTTTATTAAAGCAGACGTGTCTGACCCTGAGCAAGTTGAGAGCCTGATTCAACAAATTGTACTCAAATACAACCGTTTGGATATTGCCATCAACAATGCGGGTGTGGGAGGCGTAATGGGCAAAATGCACGAAATGCCGTTACATCATTACAAAAAAGTGATGAACATCAACTTAGACGGTGTGTTTTATTGTTTGCAACACGAACTGCGGCAGATGTTGGCGCAGGGCAGTGGGTGTATTGTCAATGTCGCCTCGGTGGCAGGGTTGCGGCCTTTGCCCAATAGTGCTGCCTACTCGGCCTCTAAGCATGCAGTTGTAGGTTTGACCAAGACCGCTGCACTTGAATATGCTCGTAAAAATATCAGAATCAATGCCGTCTGCCCAGTTTTTACACATTCGGCTATGGTTCAGGGTATGTTTGACGTTGCGCCAGAATTGGAACAAAAACTACTCAAAGCTATTCCGATGGGTCGTTATGGCCAACCCGAAGACGTAGCGCAGGCTATTTTGTGGTTGTGTTCGGACGAAAATAATTTTCTGACAGGCCATGCGCTGCCCATAGACGGGGGAGGGGCGGCTATTTGATTGTGAGAAGGGGTCTTAAATATGAAAAGGTGTTAATAATCACATAGTTATGCGTTGTACACGTTGCTATTCCCGTGCATCATTTTGTGCCTTATTTCTAATAATGCCCACGAAGTGAATGTATTACAATCATTTTTTAGTTACTTCATATATCAATCTGTTTTCTCTATCTATTCGTCTCGATAATTTACCCGAAAGACCATACTTTAATTTTTCTGGTTTTCCGATACCAGTAAATGGGTCTGTTTTGATTGACTCTATGAGTGCTGTAATTCTTGCTTGAACCGCTAAATTTGACGTTTTTCGCCAATACGCCAAATCTTTGGTAGCTACATCTGTGTATGCTATTTCCATAAGTCGCTGGTTTCTATCACTTGATATTTACCTGCTTTTAAGTCTTTATCACTTTGTTTAATTTTAGCTTCAAATTTGGGGTCATACTGACTTTCTTTTGTTACCCCAAACGCAATTTCAAATTCTTTTAAAAAAGCTTTCAATACTTTTATTTTGGCTGTGTCCGATTGTATGATTAGTGTTTCCATATTTTAAATTGAATACTGGTTTATCACAATTTCAACAAAAAAGTCGCTCAAAATATTTTTGAGCGACTTTTTTATGCTTTTCAGTGATCCCAGCAGGATTCGAACCTGCGACCTACAGATTAGAAATCTGTTGCTCTATCCAGCTGAGCTATGAGACCAGTTTGTTATATTGCTACAACAACCGACTGCAAAAGTAAGTATTTTGTTGGACTGTACCAATTTTTAGTACAAAAAACTAACGCATCTTTCCACGCTTTACCAAATAAGCCGACAAAACTGGATAGAAACCCTCTGCTATGTCGGCGTCGATGAAGTCTATTTTGTATTGACCGCATTTGAGGCGCAAATCTTGGTAATATTTCTGCATTGCCTCCTGATACGATTTTCGTACTTGGTTAGGTTGTATTTTTAGTTTTTCACCTGTTTCCAAATCAATAAACTCATAAGGCCGTTCGTCAAACTCAAAATCAGCTTCTGTTTTTTTGTCAGTTATATGAAAAAGTAATACCTCGTGTAGGTTGTGTTTGAGGTGTTGCATGGCCGTAAAAAGCGCATCGACTTGTTCGACGTTATCGAACATATCGCTAAAAATAATAACCAACGAGCGTTTGTGTATTTTTTCGGCTATCTGATGCAGTACAGTTGCTACATTGGTTTTTTGTACTATTTTTGGTCGTTTTAGTACCAATTCCAATTCGTTGTATATCTTATAAAAATGTGAGAGCGTGGACTTGACTTGGGTTTGCACCTCAATATCTTCGGCAAAAGTACACAAACTCACGGCATCTTTTTGGCGTTGTACCATACACGCAATGCTGGCAGCAGCCATGGTACCAAAATTGATTTTACCCAAATTTTGTTCTGGATAATACATCGATGGCGACACGTCCAACAGCAAATGACAGCGTAGATTGGTCTCTTCTTCGTAGCGTTTCACAAACAGCTTGTCGGTCTTGCCAAATACTTTCCAGTCAATGTGCCGTGTGGACTCGCCTGTGTTGTAGAGCCGATGCTCGGCAAACTCAACCGAAAAACCGTGAAAAGGCGACTTGTGAAGCCCCGTAATAAAACCTTCGACCATCTGCCGAGCCAAAAACTCAACATTGCCAAACTCTCTAATTTTTGCTAAATCTAAGGTTGCTGTTGCCATTGTTTATTGTTGTGTGCCGTTGTTTTCGACGATGTCGCCCATGTCTGTAATTATCTCATTTTTGCTCAACAAAATCATACCCTCCATACCTACAATTCTGATTTTGACCTTGGTATGCCCACTACTCAAAAAACCAAGCAATGCAGCACCACGATTGGTAAGGTCTAATATTCGGCTACGGTTGTATGGTCCTCGGTCGTTTACTCTCACTACGATTGTTTTTTTTGTTACTGGGTTCGTTACTTCGAGCATTGTATTAAAAGGCAACGTTCGGTGTGCAGCGGTGAGTTCTTTGTTGTTAAACTTTTCGCCAGATGACGTTTTGCGGCCATCAAACATATTAGCATAAAACGAAGCAATGCCTACAATTTCTTTACCAAGTATTTGACAATAAGACGTTTGTACTACAAAAAAAACAAAAATGGCAACTAAAATATATATTTTTTTATTCATGTTTTGGTATATTTGTTTTAAAGAATAACAATATTCGTGCCGCAATAAACACAAAAAGCACCAATAGATTGCTATAAGTAACTACTAAAAACCAACGACAGGCACTACTCCAATTGAATAAAACCCACTCTATTTGTTTGTTCTATTGCGCCTTTGTTGGTGTTTTTACCGCACAGGCGACCCGGCAACAACTTGAACGGTAGCTTGTTGGTGATAAACAAGGCATTTGACTACTCCAAATTGTTCGTAAAACAAACGAAAAATACCGTTAGATAAATTTTTTTGACTTTTGTCATAATTTTACTGAAACTTGCAACTTTATTAAAGACAGGTGTAAACGTTCATCATGGCATGGACTTACGTTGTAGAGGTGCTTGAAAAGTAAATTTTAAACTAAATAAAAAATGTCAGGAATCTGTGGGGTCATATATTTCAATCAACAAAAAGTAACAATGGAACTTGATGCGATGATTGCTACATTGCAACACCGAGGGCCAAACGGCATTGAAGTATGGCAAGAGGCAAACGTGGGCTTGGCACACTTGATGATGCACATCACGCCAGAGTCTATCAATGAAACGCAACCAGTTGTAGATAATAATCTGATTTTGGTGGCCGATGCCCGCATAGACAATAGACAAGAATTGACAAGTACGTTGAGCCTTGACCCTAATGCTACTGACTCTGCAATCGTCATGGCGGCATATAAATACTGGGGGACAGATTTGGCCAACCGCCTCATTGGAGACTTTGTGGTGGTGATTTGGGACATTGAAAAACAACAAATATTTTGTTTGAGAGACCATGTTGGAGCCAGGCCGCTCTACTACGTTTATAAGTCTGGTGAGTTTTTTGCTTTTGCTTCTGAAATGAAAGCCCTTTTAACGCTCGATGGTATTTCAACGGCATTGAACCAAACCGAAGTAGCAGCTTATTTGAGTAGCTTGTCTGATTTTAGATATTTTACTGGGCGAACCATCTATCAAGAAATCACGTCGCTAAAACCTGCTCATTGGATAGTTATAAATAAACAAGGGCTGAAAGAACAGTTTTATTGGGATTTGAACCTCTACAAATTCGACCATTTAAAAACCGACGATGATTTTGTTCGGGCATTTCGTGAGGTTTTTATAGAGGCCGTTCGATGCCGTATAAGAACACCTTTTGAGGTGGCTTCGCATTTGAGCGGCGGCCTCGACTCGTCATCGATAAGTGCAGTAGCCAACCAGATTTTAGAAAAAGAAAATAGAGCGGTGCATACTTTTCACATGGACGTTGAGGTTGAAAAATGTAACGAAAAAGACTATGCAGAGGCATTATTGACAACCGAACAACTAAAAAACCAGCACCAATATACCAAAATAAACGACGTTGGCTTCTACGAAGCCATTGAGGCCATACATCATATCACCGACCGTCCGAATAGCTTTGTGGTAACCCCACCTGCTCAATTAGGCTGGATGAAAGCCGCAGAAAAAGTTTCGGCGAGGGTATTTTTGACAGGACACGAAGGCGATACGGTAGTCGATTATGGATTTGATTTATTTGAAGAAACACTATTAGCGGGCGATTATAAAACTTTTGAATTGCTTTTGAGCCAGTACTCACAGTATGCCATTCATTATAATTATCCTGATGACATCTCGGCTTGGACAATGAACAAAAAAGAAGGTTTTGTTCGACAAAATGTTTTGAGACCTATTTTGGGAACGCTAAGGAAAGGCAAAAATTATAGAAAAATGCT
>JAYVJH010000536.1:0-4208 GCA_043769455.1 Runella sp.
AAGCCCATAAACCGACCGAATGATATTTTGATTATATGGTGGTGAACCCGTCTGATAATCTATTACCAGACACGTATCTTTGTTATAAGTAAATGCAAGTAACGATGTTGCACCAGCACCAATCCAAGTTTCGCCTGGTAACTCTTTGGGTAGCAAAGGGGTTACAATAAGTTCTTCTTCTGTAGGTTCTAATACATTACCCATATATACCGCTCCAATGGATTGAGTATCCGCTTGTGAATATTTTCTACCACAGAAAAAATATTTATCCCCAATACCAGTTACAATAGGATTAGCTGTTAATCCATCTCGTTTTATTTTTTTCCAGACTGTTTTTCCAATCTCTATATCAATACAGTGTGAAGAAGGGCCATCTGTCGTAATTAAATATTTGCCAACTACATAGTGTATGTAAAGATCTAAAGCATCGTTACTTCTCATATAATCTTTCCAGTTCCACTGTATTTTACCTGTTTCAATATCCATCATATTCATAGCGCCCCTACTAAAATTATTAATAGGTGGTAAATGGGCTAACACACCAGGACATAAAACGTACCCTTTGTAAATTATTGATGCGTTTACACCGTTACCCATCAGCTTTCCCTCATTGATAGCTGAAGCCCAAAGGGAGGGCTTGGATATTATTTCTCCCTTTGGACCCATTTCTATTTCTGGTATTGGCTTACAACCGTAAACCAATACTATACAAATTAAGAGTGTTAATTTCATCTGTCCACTCTTAATTGATCAACTCTACCAAATATTCTATCAAATTGAGTCGTCATATTCGTATGCCCCCTCATTTCGATATGGTTTACACCCGTTGCTTCGTAGAGGTCGCCAGAGCCAAGGCTCCATGTTGTGTAGTCGCCACGTTGGGAGGGGGCAGCTACCAAACCGTCGCTCCCGCCTTGTAGGGCGTATCGGTAAGTGTAGGTAATGGGTGCCCAACAGGCATCTCTACAAAGCTGGGCTGCGGCAGGGTTGGTTACGCCCAACTGCGAGCATTCGTTGTAGTAATGATAATAGCTACAATTAAACTGAGTAGTGGTAATGCTGTTGGTTAAATACGCTTGGTCGGCACCAATCATATAAGCCCAGTCAGATTCAGATTGGCCACGTAGGTAGTCAGAGCCTGCTTTCCACTCAAATGCTACCCAAGTAAAGTAAGCAGTTGCGCCTAAATTAAGATAAATCGCATTGGCAACAGCATTGCCAGCATTTAAAACAAAAAATGCAAAGTAAGCATCAGAAAAACTATTGACAATATTGACACAAGCAAGGTCTTCATTGGGTAGCCAAGGTTTGTCAGAGCCACGCATATAAGAAGAAATCAACCGCCAATGTACGGGGCTATTTTCATTGCCCCAAATATAAGCACGGGTAGGTTTGGTATTAGGATCATTGTTGATGCTGTTCATATGAGGTGAGCCTTCGGCCAAATCATTGACCGTTGACGTACCATAACTCGCATTGTAGTTTATAAAATTAGTACCAAAAACATTATGCCATAGTGGAATAAGCGCATTGGCTGCTGTACCAGCAATTACATACGACCCGATGCCACCAAACTGAGCTATCGGCCCCCTTAATACCGCAGTTACAGCCGCACCTATGGCATTATCGACCGTACCATCTTTAAAACTATTCATTATTTTTGCGCCTCTCAGCGGCGAACCGCAGGTAATAAGCCCTTGAAATGGTGTACCACTTCGCCTTGATGCCTGCCGCACAGCCAACCCTCCCATACTATGGCCTATGCCAATATTGTTAGAGGGTACCACATCGGCCATAATCTGCACGCCGAGATTAGTCATATACAGGTCATTGTTTGAGCCTGCCTTATTGATTTGGCTGCGTTCGGCTTCAAACAGGTTTTTGTATGGTTGCCAAAAATCTCTTGTCGATTTCAGCCCATGCACCCAACTAATTCCTTTTTGTTGGGCGAGTGTTGTGGTTATGGTCAATGCCATTAGCACAACGATTTGTGTTATTTTTTTCATTGATTTTAGTTTTTAAGTACATAAATTTCGTAAAATTGATATTTAAAACATTGATTTTGAGTTAATTGGCAATCGTGGCACTATTAGTCGTTTATAATGGCAACGTGTCTAACGTCTAATATCCAACGTCCATATTACTTTCGTGTAACATTGTTCTCTATTTGCATATTGCGGTAGTAAGAAGTGGTAACGGTCGTAAAGGCTTTGCCTCGCTCGTCTTTGCCAAAGGTTTCGTGCTGGCTCATTTCAATCTGTGGCGCAAGGCCAGCTTCGATTTTGTGCTTAAAAATAAGCCTCGACACTACGTTATCTTTTTGGTCGTAGAGGGTTGTACCAATAATTACCTTGGTTTTGCTGTCGAGAATATCAACCGAAGTAAATTTTTCTTCTCGGCCATCAAACTTTGAATCTTTTGTCGTTCTATCTACTTTTGCTCTAATGGCCAGCATGCCATTGCCCAAGTCTGTAACCTTATGCCCTTTTTGTTTGGCTTGGGCTATGCGTTCGTTTACGTCCACCTCACCACCGCCAGCTACTCGGGCCGCTACTCGAGAGGCGGGATTGTCGCCAGAGCCGCCGAGGGTATTGAGCAAGTCGCCAAAACTCGGGGCTTCCATTGGGTGTGTTCTGATGAGTTTTTTGGCTTTGTCATAAAAGTAGGCCGTTCCGCCCACAATCCTTGTAACAACAGTCTTGGCCGAATTGTCGGCTGGAATGTCGGCTTGGGGTGAGGGAATCTGAAAAGTCGGCTCTAAATTTTTGATTTCCCACTCGCTGCTGCCATCGCCCAACACTTTGAGGTCAATCATCGCCCGATTGACAATCGGCCTTGTTCGTACTTCATAAAGCGGGTCGGGCGTGCTGTTGTTGTCCAAAAGTTTGGTAACACTAACGGTTTCTAACTCGTAGCTAATGCGTAAGGCCGCATCGGCTACTGAGAGCAAAGGTTGTGCCGCACTGTCGTTGGTTTCGACAACGTGCTGGCACGAGGCCACAAGCAACAATGTGCCAAGTACTACGCTACTTTTTACAAAAAGTTGGCGTAAAGGTAACTTTTTCATAAATTTGTAATTGGGTTTTTGGTGAAAACTATCAGACCCACAAGCCCCGTTCGGTCGCCAAACTTGTTCGGGGCTTGCTTATTGCAAAGATAAAGCTAAAAAAAGTACAAGTAGAGTCCAAAATCAGACTATTTTGAGTCCAATTTTGGACTATTTTTCTGATTCTTGTATACTTTCTTTTCGCCTTTGCGCCTTTGTTGGTGTTTTCACCAACAAGCTACTGTCCGAGTTGTTGGTGAAAACACCAACAAAGGCGTAAATTGTTTCATTGCTCGTGCTGTAAATATATAGGATTGGAATGAAGTAAAAAATAGTAAGTAGTTACTACTATCGTGCGGTCAAATGGTATATTTTGGATAATTATTACCCAAAAACTTTCAAAACTCTGTAAAGCGAGCGAACTTGCGGGCAGACTTGAACAACCGCCCCCCCAATGCCACAAATTATTGACATAACCCTACAACAAGACAAAAAACTATATTTCGCTTCCGACTTTCATTTGGGCGCACCCAATTTGGCCGCCAGCCATGTGCGAGAAAAACAAATTGTACGATGGCTCGACCACATCAAAACCGATGCCCAAGTCATTTTTTTGGTCGGCGATTTGTTTGATTTTTGGCACGAATACCGTACAGTCGTTCCTCGTGGCTATGTACGTTTGCTGGGCAAATTGGCCGAATTAAACGACTCGGGTATCGAAATCGTTGTCTTTACGGGCAACCACGATATGTGGATGAGCGATTATTTTAAAACAGAATTGGGCGTAACGGTCATCAGAGAGCCAGTCCAATTAGTCATTATCCAAGACACAAAGTTCAGAACTATCTACCTTGCTCATGGTGATGGCCTTGGGCCGGGTGATTTGAGTTTTAAGATTCTGAAAAAAATATTTCAAAATAAAGTCATTCGCTGGGCGTTTAGGGCCTTGCTACACCCAGACTTTGCGCTGTCCTTGGGCTATTGGTGGGCTGGGCATAGCTGGCGCAAGCACGCCAAAGAGGGTGTTCCACCGTTTTTTGGGGAAGACCGAGAGCGATTGGTACAGTATGCCAAAGAAGTCGAAACGCATACTCACCACGATTTTTATATATTTGGCCATCGGCATATCATACTCAATCATGGCATTGATACCAATTCAAAA
>JAYVJH010000537.1:0-31306 GCA_043769455.1 Runella sp.
ACCGAAGCCAGTCGTTTTTTTGCGAGCAGAGGCTGGGAGTATTTGCAAGAAAGCGAATTGGACACTGCCTGCTATCGGTTCAATTTGGCTTGGCTCTTAGACAACAAAAACGCTGATGCTTATTGGGGTTTGGGCGTGGTGTGTTATCAAAAAGGCTACCTCACCGATGCCGAACGACTACTCCGAAAAGGCATTGACATAGACTCTGTAAATGTAGGGTTATTGGTGGACCTAGCAACGGTCGATATGCTGAGTTTTAAAGAAAATAAAGACAACTGGGAACTACTCGAAGCCGACCAGCTATTGGCCAAAGCCATCAGAATAGACAGCACCAACGGCAATATCTACCTCAAAAAAGCGGTTTTAGAATACCATAAAAGCGACTTTGTAGCATCGTGGGCGTATATTCACAAACTCCGAACGATTGACGAAGCACTAATCGACCTTGATTTCGTAAAAGAACTACTCGACTGTAAACCCGACCCAATGGGGTTTTTCCTGAAAAAATAGCGTTAAAAAACTACTCTCGCTTAAAAACAGGATAGCAAACCACAGCAGCCAATATAATGACTGTGCCGAGGTAAAATCCTGATGTCATTCGCTCGCTTTCTCCAAAAATCAAAAAAGCCAATACAATACCATAAACAGGCTCTAAGTTTACAGTTAAATTAAAAGTAAAAGGGCTGATTATGCGTAGCAAGCCCACTCCAGCCGAATACGCATAGACAGTGCAGACCCAAGCCAATATCAAAATCCAGCCCCATTCTGCTGGGTTGGGTAGTTGGTTGGGTGTTTCTGGAAAAATCAAAACGTAGCCTATCCAGAGCAACCCACTACTGATACAGCCGCCGACCATTTCATAAAAAGTAATGAGCATGGGGTCGTGTTTTTGGGCAAATCGGCTGTTAGCAATCGTAAAAAGTGCCGCCAAAAATGCCGAAAACAAAGCCCAAGCCAAACCTACGGCACGGTCAATTTCAAATCTAAAAATGACATACAAACCCACAATCACAATCAAGCCCAGAGATACTTCGAGCAAACTAATTTTTTTGGTGCTAAACAGCGGTGCAAGCAAAGCCGTAAAAAGCGATGTGGTGGCCATGCCAGCCAAACAAACGGAGGCATTGGAAGCCCGAGCCGATGCAAAAAAAGCAAACCAATGCAAACCCATCGAGCAGCCCACGAGCAGCAGTTTGAGTGTTGTTTTGGTATCTAATTTTTTTATTTTTTTGGTCAATATCAAAACCAATGCCAAACCCAAAGCCGCCCACAATGTACGATAAAAAGTAAGGGCTACTGGTAAAATATTTTTGACTAACAGCCCCAAAATAGCCGTAAATCCCCAAATCAAAACCAAGAAATGCAGATGTAAATAGTCCTTAAAATGAGGTTGTTGTGAATTGTTCATCAAAAAAAAGATTAGGTATATCAGCAAAATTACTCAAAAAATGCCATTTACCACTCAATCAACATTCGCTGTTTTAGTAGGTCATACCCAAAAAAATGACTATTTTTGCCTATTATGTATTGATAGATATTTTTTAAAGAATAATTCTTCAAAAATCTATCATTCTATCATTCAATCACCCAATCACTCAATCAACCGTGTCTTTAATCAAATCAATATCAGGAATCAGGGGAACAATAGGCGGTCGTACAGGCGACTCACTGACACCACTCGACGTAGTCAAGTTTGCATCGGCTTATGGTACTTGGCTCAAACGCAACAATGCCGAAAGTACAACGATTGTCATAGGCCGTGATGCCCGCCTGTCAGGCGAAATGGTTTCTAAACTTGTGGCCGCTACACTACAAGGGCTGGGCTTTGATGTCATTGATTTGGGGCTTTCTACAACCCCAACTGTCGAGGTAGCCGTACCTATTGAAGCCGCCGCTGGAGGTATAATCCTGACGGCCAGCCATAACCCCGTGCAGTGGAATGCACTTAAATTGCTCAACTCAAAAGGTGAGTTTATATCGGCACAAGATGGTGAAGAAGTATTAGCGATAGCCGAAAACGAAGATTTTGACTTTGTAGATGTCCGAAAATTAGGTACTTATACCCAAAACGATACTTATCTGCAAAAACATATTGATATGGTATTGGCATTGCCATTGGTCGATGTGGCGGCTATCGGTGGGCGAGATTTCAAAATAGCAGTCGATGCCGTCAATTCGACAGGTGGTATTGTTGTACCGATGTTGTTGGAGGCATTGGGTGTAAAAAAAGAAAATATCACACTCGTACACTGCGACCCAACAGGCGACTTTGCTCACAACCCCGAGCCATTGCCCGAAAATTTGACCGATATTATTAGAGAAATCACTCGTGGCGACTATGACTTGGGCGTAGTTGTGGACCCAGATGTGGACAGACTGGCACTAATCTGTGAAGATGGCTCGGCTTTTGGCGAAGAATATACATTGGTGGCTGTGGCCGATTATGTACTCAAAAACAAAGTTGGCAATACAGTTTCAAATCTCTCATCGACAGGTGCATTACGAGATATTACCGTCAAGGCGGGAGGCCAATACAAGGCTTCGGCTGTGGGCGAGGTCAATGTTGTGGAGATGATGAAAGCGACCAATGCCGTAATTGGCGGCGAAGGCAATGGCGGCGTTATTTATCCCGAACTACACTATGGCCGTGATTCGCTGGTAGGTATTGCACTGTTTTTGAGCCACTTGGCCAAATTTGGCCGCTCAGTTTCGATGTTAAGACATGGTTATCCAAATTATTATATTTCTAAAAACAAAATAGAACTCACGCCCGACATTGACGTAGATGATGTATTGGTGCAGATTCAAAAAAAATACGCCAAGCAGCCAATCAATACCATTGATGGTGTAAAAATCGAATTTGATAAAGAATGGGTACACCTACGCAAGTCCAACACCGAGCCAATTATTCGTATTTATTCAGAATCTGAGTCAGAGGCAACTGCCGAGCATTTGGCCCAAAAACTCATTTCAGATATTAAAGAAATTATTTCTTAAAAAACAGCACGAAAAACAAATAGTAGTCCGAAAAAGTAACATTGTAACATTTTTTATGTAAAAAACATGAAAGCAAAATATGTAAATCCATTTACTGACTTTGGTTTTAAAAAAATTTTTGGCGAAGAAGCAAGTAAACCCCTACTCATTGATTTCTTGACAAATTTATTGCCTGAAACCAATATTGTGGACTTGACTTTTAAGGATAAAGATAAACTTGGTGAAACAGAAGAAGATAGAAAAGCTATCTATGACATTTATTGTGAGAATAATTTGGGCGAAAAAATAATTATTGAACTACAAAAAGCAAAGCAAAATTATTTTAAAGACCGAACAGTTTACTATTCAACTTTTCCAATTCAAGAACAAGCAGAAAAAGGTGAGTGGAACTACCTACTAAAATATGTGTATTGTATTGGTATTTTAGATTTTAAATTTGACGAAAAAGTAAAATCAGGACAGGGTGAAGTAATTCATACCGTCCAATTGAAAGACCAAAATAACAAAGTATTTTATGAAAAATTGAAGTTTGTTTATTTGGAAATGCCCCATTTTACTAACGAAGAGTATGAACTAGAAACACGTTTAGACAAATGGTTATACTTCATCAGACACTTAGAGGATTTTCAAAGTATTCCTGAAATATTTAAAGACGAGGTGTTTATTCAAGCCTTTGAAAAAGCAGAAATTGCAAAGTACAGTGAAGAGGAACGAGAAAGTTATCAGCAAAGTTTAAAGAATTTTAGAGATAACAAAGCTGTCTATGAATATGCAATAGATACTGCTTTTGATGATGGCCAAGTCCAACGAACGCTGGAAATTGCGAAGACTGGCAAACTGATGGGATTATCAATCGACAACTTAATCAAATTGACAGGTTTAACAAGTGCTGAGATTGATAATTTATGAAAATCCTACATACTGCCGACTGGCATTTGGGTAAAAAATTAGAAAACTGCTCTCGATTGAACGAGCAAAGGCTGGTTTTAGACGAAATCTGCGACATTGCCCACACTCAAAACGTTGATGCGGTCATTGTAGCAGGCGATTTGTTCGACAACTTCAATCCTTCTGCCGAAGCGCAAGAACTATTATATTCGACACTTTTTAGACTGTCTGACGGTGGGCGGCGGTTGGTTGTGGCCATTGCTGGCAACCACGATTCGCCCGAGCGCATCGAAGTACCCGATGCTTTTGCTCGTATTTGCGGTATTTTGTTTGTAGGCTATCCCAATGCCGACATCAAGCCTTTTGAAACAGAGCATGGAGTCAAAATGACCAAATCTGACAAAGGTTTTGCAGAGTTTCAGTTGCCCCGTTGTGAATTTCCGCTAAGGCTTTTATTGACACCCTACACCAACGAAATACGCCTCAAAACATACCTCAAAGACGAAGATTCAGAGGAAAGTCTGCGGCAGGTATTGGCCAAACACTGGCAAAACTTAGCCGATGTTTATTGTGATGTTTTGGGGGTCAATATGCTCGTTACGCACTTATACATGATGCAAGAACACGACCCCAGCCCCCCCGAAGAACCCGACGATGAGCGGCCAATATTGCACGTGGGCGGAGCGCAGGCGGTGTTTGCAACCAACGTGCCGACACAAATACAATATGTGGCTTTGGGGCATTTGCACAGATTTCAGACCATTGCACGGCAGCCTTGCCCGATGGTATATAGCAGTAGCCCGCTGGCATATAGTTTTGCCGAAGCCAATCAGGTCAAAAACATAGTAATTATTGAGGCCAATCCTTCGCAGCCTGTCAGTTATAGTGCCGTGCCGCTTGGTGCTGGTAAGCCGCTGTTGAGAGGCCGTTTTGACAACGTAAACGAGGCTTTGGCATGGCTGACCGATAACCAAAATGCGTGGGTACAACTGACGATGGTAACAGAAAACTATTTGGAAGCGGCAGATAAAAAACGACTTATTGCCGCTCACGAAGGCTTGATTGGGATTATTCCAGAAATAAAAAATAGTAAAAAAGTCATTACTTTCTCACAATCTGCTGATTTACAGGCACAAACGATGGAAGAGATATTTGTCGATTATTTTAAGACCCGTAAAGAAAGCGCAGGACAGGCCCCGTCAGAGGGTTTGTTGGCATTGTTCAAAGAAATAGTAGCTACCGAAACTGATAATATATAAATAGCACTGGTAATTTGAAATTGAAAAGGTATTATCCAATAAGGGTAAGTAAAGTTAGAATGATAGGAGTAGATAAATTAGAATTTCAAATCTCGTATCTTTGATAAAATAACAATACTATGCAGAGAAAAATTGTAATGGTAGCCAAGCAAATCGGATTGAAAGATACGAATCAAGAAATGGCAGACTTAGATTATTGGCTATCTAAAACACCCCAAGAAAGATTACGAGCCGTTACGATACTCATACGCCAAAATATGATAGTTGGGCAAAGAATGGATAAAACAGTAGCTTCAAAACGCCTAATGAAATGACTCTTGACCCTGACTTTGAGGATTTTATACGATTTTAGGTATGTATTCAAAAGTAATACGGTGTCTTAATTCTAATAACTTGCTGATTTACAGCATTGTATTTAACTCACGACACCGTACTATGTACTCACGACTACTTAAAAACCCTACAACGACCGAAATAATTGGGGCTGCTTAATTTGCAAATATATCTCTACCATCATGATTCCTATAAAACTAACGCTCAAAGGTATTCATTCCTATCGTGAAACCCAGACTATTGAGTTTGACAAACTAACCGAAGCAGGTCTTTTTGGTATTTTTGGTAAAGTAGGTAGTGGCAAATCTACAATTCTCGAAGCCATTAGTTTTGTGCTTTTTGGCAAGCGAGAACGAGCCAGTAACTATGACTTGTTTAACTTACGGTCGGATAAACTACTGATTGACTTTGAATGTAGGGCTGGGCGAGACAATAATCTGTATCGGTTTGTGGCCGATGGGCGACGCAACGGCAAGCAATTTGAAAAAGTATCGATGGACAGACGGGCATATCAATGGCTGACCGAACTCAAAGACTGGTCGCCGATTGAGTATGAAGACCCCGCCGAAAAAATTATTGGTCTGAGTTACGATAATTTTAAACGGACGATAATAATTCCACAAGGTCGCTTTCAAGATTTTATTGATTTGGGCGACACAGAGCGTACCAAAATGCTCAAAGAGTTGTTTAAACTCGAACGCTTTGATTTGTCGAAACAGTTGGCTGCCGTCAAGAGCCAAAACAAAGACCAACTTACTGAAAATCAGGCTCGAATAGATGCAATCGGTGATGTGTCGGAAGAGGTAATTGCCCAAAAAATACACGACCTTAAAATAACCAAAGAACTGTTTTTGATAGAAAGCAAGACCCTCAGCCAACTACAAAAACAAGCTACTGAACTGACAGAACTACGGCTGAACATTGATAAATTAAACCAAGAAAAAGAAAAAGTAGATAGGTTGAACCTACAAAAGCCGTTTTTTGAGGCTCGGAAACAAGTTTTGAAAGACTATGAATTTTGTGCTACTAATTTCAAATCAATTATAGATCGTAGAGCCGACTACGCCAAAAACTTAAACCAAGACCAAACTAAACTCAACACAAAGGCTGCAGATTTTAAAACGATTCAGGGGCAGTTAGCCATTCAACAAAAAAATATAGAAACGCTGCGGCCGCAATATGAAACACGGCAAAGACTTAAAGATGAAGCACTTGAACTCAGTAAAATTATTGACATAAAGAAAAAAAATGACCAAAAAACAGATATAGACAAACGCATTGCCAAAGGTGAAACACTACTAACTGAAAAAAACGAAGCTATCAAACAGCGACAAGCTACACTCAATATATTACAAACACAACTTCAAAAAAACAAAGCCGACCTACCAGATGTACTGCAACTGTCGGAAATAAAAACATGGTTTGCCCAAGCTAAAAATTGGGCCGATGCCCGAAAAAAATTAAAAGATGAGGCCGATGGCTTGCTCAAAAAACAAGAAACAGAATACCTAAATATAACAAATGCCGTGTTTTATGAACAGTCAAACTTGGTTGCAGATATGCCACAGGGTACGACAACGGCGGTAGTGATTGAAGCACTGAAAGTGATTCAGGCTACCAAAAAACAAGAAATTGTGGCCTTAGACCAGTCGTTACTGTACCTAAATACTCAAAAAGCCTTACAGCAATATGCCGATGGGCTGGCCGATGGCAAGCCGTGTCCGTTGTGTGGCTCTGTGCATCACCCGAGTAGTCTTAGTTCGTCTGAAAATTTTGATAATCAAACGATTACGATAAAAAAACAACGAGCAGACTTACAAAATCTAACAGATTTTATTGTCAAAGCGATTGGTAAAATAGAAAATAGTCAAGTAAAATTAGACGAAATAGCCCAACGTAAAAATGAAATAAAACAAGAATGGGCAACTCAAACAAACGAAATAGAGCAACATAAGCAGGCGTTTGTTTGGCAGCCGTTGTTTAGTGCCGACCAGCCCGAAGCCGTTGAAAAGGCATTTGCCGAGGCCAAAAATAAAAAAAATGATGTTGAGCGTTTGGAAAAAATCATCGAAACCGAAGCCAAAGCAATAGAAACAGAAAAAGAAACGATTAGTAAATACGAAAAGCCGATTGCTGAGTTGCGCTTAGAATCTGCGGGTTTGCAGTCGGTTATGGAATCGTTGCTGGGGCAGTTGCAAAAATTAAATTTTCAAGATTTTGTAGAAACAAACACTGAAACGCTGACTCAAAAACAGACAGAATTAGACCAGAAATACAAAAAAATTACTTTAGATTTTGAACAGTTAGACAATGTCATCAAGGTACAAACCAATGCCAAAAGCAGCTTGGAGGGCGAGCTGAAAATATTGGACGATTCGGTAAAAAACAATACGGCAGAGTTAGCGAAAATCAAGGCCACATTATCTGAAAAAATAATAGAAGCTGGTTTTGAATCTGAGCAAACGATTACCGATATTTTGGCTCAACGACTAAATATAGACTTGGAACGCACTGATATTCAGACTTTTGAACAAAATATAAAACTGGCAGATCTTGCCCTGACAAATTTAAAACTATTGGTAAACAACCAAACGATAAATGCTGAACAAGAGGCCGAAGTAAAAAATAATGTGATAGAACTGGAACTGAAAATATCGGAATTACAAAAAACAGAAGGTGGTCTCAACACAGAATTAACATCGCTACAAACTCGGTTTGGCCTACAAAAAGAACTACAAGCGGTCCGTAAAAAAGTAGAAGCCCGCCAAACAGACATTAACTTGATTGATACGTTGTTTAGGTCAAACGGTTTTGTTAATTATGTGTCGTCTGTCTATTTGCAAAATTTGTGCAACCAAGCCAATGAGCGTTTTTATAGAATGACACGCCAGCAGTTACAACTCGAAATTTACCAAAAAGACGGCAAATATGACTTTCAAGTCAGAGATTTGCTCAACGATGGCCGCACACGGGCGTTGAGTTCGTTGTCGGGTGGGCAGAAGTTTCAGGCTTCGTTGTCGTTGGCTTTGGCCTTGGCCGACAGTATTCATACCCAAAACGAAATGAAAGAAAATTTCTTTTTCTTGGACGAAGGTTTTGGGTCGTTAGACAAAGACTCGTTACAAGTGGTTTTTGAAACTCTCAAATCGTTGCGCCGAGAAAACCGTATTGTGGGCATTATCTCGCACGTCGAAGACTTACAACAAGAAATCGACCGTTATTTAGTTGTTACAAACGACGAAGAATTGGGTAGTTTGGTGGCGGTGTACTAAGTGCTGCGAATCTCTGATTATTAGGGTTTTAAATTATCTTTCTCTCGTAGATATTTTGCCTCTATCTCAGCCTTTTCTTTTTCTGCTTGGCATAGTTTGAGTTCAAGTTGTAGTTTTTCTATTTGGTGCTGTGCTTCACGAGAATCATAATTATTATTAGCTGTTTGGCCACCATTGTTTGTCCCTGTTACTACTTGCGGTGTGCTGCATTGGTCAAAAAAATTAGAGACAGTCTTTCCAAATTCCTCAATATCTTCTTTAGAAATACCGAACTCTTCGGCTATTTGCGCTATGCGCTCATCGCTTGGTTCAGTTTTGCCACGTTCAATATCTCCATAAGCTAATCGAGAAATACCTATCATGTTAGCCATATTTTCTTGTGAAAGTCCTTTGATAGTTCTCAGAAATCTAATTTTTTCTCCTGTTTTCATAGTTTGTGCAAAATGTATAGTGGTTGGTTTACAAAATGTATAGTATTGAAAAGATGATAAAAATAATAAAAATTATCACATTTGTCTCAGTAAATTATTTGTTACAAAATTAAATCATTTTTCACATTAAAACTTGTAAATAGTATGAAAAAAACATCAAAAAAATTTATCATTTTCGGACTATTATGTCTGTTTTTTGCTACCAACTCTATTGGTAGCAGCCCAGCTTTAGGGCGTTACAACACTATAGCCAATCCTAAAAATTATCAACCTAGCGGCGGCAAAGCCAATTATCCTGCGGTTGTAACTGCGGCTGTTGCTGTTGTAGCAACCACTTACTTTGCCGTTTATGAAGCTGGTAGAATCTTGGGCAAAGCTGCCTACTATTTTTTGTCAGGTAATACTGCAGTCAATGACGTACAAAGTGCTGAATTTGCGTATTACAATGCAACAGATTTTTCATCTTATGACGCTAAAAATTAACTAAAAATAAAAAATTATGAAGAAGAAAATTAACATTTTTATGCTACTGTTAGTATTATTTGTAAACATTAGCTACACAAACAGTGTCGCCATAGGCCGTTACAAAAATTCTAATATCCCCATATCAGTCAATTCTAACGATAGAAAAGTAGGTTTTCCTGGATTGGTTTTGGCAGCACTGTACGTTGTAACATTAGGGGCGGTTTTTGTTGCTGGATTTGCTGAAGGTTGGGGACAAGCTGATGCAGCAGGTACTCAACGTTATACAGGTGTTTTCCCACTTTCAGAGAACCCAACAGATTTTTCTAAATTTGACACTGCGATAAATTAAATATGAAAGGGTTTATTGAACGAGTCAGCTACGGGTGTAAAGTTCTACTTAGACTTACACTCGTAGCTACTCTATTTTTACACTTTAGTATAGTTGCTCTCGATCTTTTACCAGACAATCCTATTAAGCATCAGTATAAAAGAGAGTTGTTATACTACATGAATCCATTGTTTGCCCAGTCATGGAATTTATTTGCACCCAATCCAGTAAATTTTGATACCGCTATTTTGCTTCAATTCAAGAAAATGAAGAAAGGAAACGAAAATACTACGGCTTGGGTAGATATAATAGAACCATTATTAGAAATACGAAGACAATCATTTTGGTCACCAACTCAAAGGGTTCTGAAAAATATGTCATCTATTACACAAAGTATAGCAGAAACCAATAACAATATTCGTATTTATATCCAAAAAACAGATTCGCTTAAAAATAAAGATGTTGTAATTGATAAAATTTATAGCCGTCTTTATCCTACTTCACCTGGTCATATAGCACTAATACAATATTCTAAGTATGTCTATAAAAACATGAATGAGACCGCGGATTTTGATAGTGTTTTGGTAAGATATAGAATTGTTTATCAAGAGTATCCTCGATTTTCAAAGCGAAAGCAAGATTATAACGACAAAAAAAACTGGAAAAATTCTGAAATTATTTCTAACTTTTATAAAGTCCAATGACATATAGCCAAGGCTTATCATATTACAGGTTTGTTGTATCGTTTCTGGTAATAAAAAATACAATTTTTTATTTTCCAATGGCGAGTGAACTATTTGGTAAGAACGCCATTATCCCTTTGATGATATATGATGCAAATAACAGTAGCCTTTTTTACTTAAAAACGCTACTCTTTTTTCCATTCCAATATTCTTACAGTGCACAATTATTTTTAATTTTGACTTTTATCACAGCGACCATATATTTGTTTGGTAAATGGCGTTTTGTTTCTGGTTGGATTCTTTATTATTTCATTATGGTAGCCAAAGAACGAAATGGTTTTATACTTGATGGTTCTGATAATGTCATACAGGTAACATTACCTTTTTTGATTTTAGCCGAAACTTTACAACCACAGTTAGTTGCGAAAGTACTATTTTTGGATAAAATAAAAAACTTTACTAACTTTGATTTGTTCCTGTTGGCGTTAAAGGTGCAAGTATGTTTTGTGTATTTTTTTACCTCCTTAGCAAAACTACAAGGTACTTTGTGGTTGAATGGCACTGCTGTTTACTATACTATGCGAGTGAGCGAATTTAATGCTACATCATGGAACGTACCTCTAACAGAAAACCACTACTTTGTAGTTGCATCAACATATTTTACGATTCTCTTTGAAATCGCTTTCCCTTTTTTAATATGGTTTAAGAGACCTAAATTTTTTATAATTATTGCAGGCATATTCCTACACGTAGGAATATGGGTATTTATGAGAATAGATAATTTTTCATGGATAATGATTGGTACTTATTTTCTTTTTATAGCAGACAACGAGTACAACCAGTTTCAAGCTATTGTTTACAAAAAAAGACTGTTGATTTATTTTGATAGTTGGTGTCCCAAATGTAGAGCGTTTATTTCACTAATTAGGATGATAGATGTTTTTGAAAATGTCCAATACGCATCAATCAGAGATATAAAAACAAGTGATATTATTGATACAAAGCGTTCTTTAAGAGAAATGCCATCTATTCAGACAAACAATGATAAAGTTTACTATGGTTTTGATTCTCTTTTGAATGTTACCAAAGCTATTCCTATTCTCTGGCTTTTTGTTCCCTTGATGTATGTCTTAAAAATCACCAACTTGGGCAAAATACTGTATAAAGAAATAGCTGATAATCGTAAAACTTTACACTGTAACGAAGATGAATGTAGTTTATAATTATTTCATACAAAGTAATTGGGTTCTTTGGTATGGTATTCCGCTGGTGTTGTACTACATTACTATATTTTATTTATTTCCAAACGTATATTTACTAAATTTGAATATACAGGAAAAAAGAATTTATCCCCATATTAAGTCCACGCTTCTATTTGTCGCTTTACCGTATTTGTTAATATCGCTAATTATTTTTTTCATAGATATTAATATTTCCAATTCACTATCGTCAAAGAGTGGTAGGATAATTACCTCATATCTACTCGTCAGACTTGTGTTACCATCACTTAAAATTAAGTAAACCCATGAACATCTACACAAAGTTTTTATTCTATTCTATTGTTACTTCTCTGCTCGCCTTATTCGTTGTTTACAGTGTTTCATACTACATATCCAGTGACGGATTCTCTTCAAATGAGTCAATTTTCTATGGTATGCTGGTCGCTTTTATCTATTTTTTAGTGTCTTTCATTACTGATACCATCTTTCTAACTCAGTATAAACAAGATTGTAAAAATGAAAATATATCGGTTGTAAAAAAACGGTTTCAGTTTCTGGCTATGACTATATTACCTTTTATATTTATAACTCTAATTGACTGGCTTTATTTCACCTTTATTGATAGCAGCATACCTAAAATGCACGTAGAATCAATAGCTGATGTGCTTATTTCCAATGGTCAAGACCCCGATGTAGTGTATAGTTTAGCTGAATTACCTCTAATTGCCCAAAATATATTCGTTATTTTATTAGGTAAGATGATGAGTTCTACGTTTGCTATATTATTGTCAGACTCAATAACAAAAGACAAAGAACGTACTTATTAGTCTTGAATCAATAACCCCTACCAAGCAATGGTATAGGCAATCATTTCTTTGAGTGGTGCAATGAGTTCTTGTTTGCCATTGCTGGTACGGACAACGGGCGAAAACTCAGATGGAATATAAATATAATATTGCTGATGACGACCGTTGCTGGTGCCGTTGTCAATACTATAAATTCCTTTTTCGATTTCTATTATGGCATCGGCCACGGCCAGCCGAATAGTCAGATCTGTAATCAATGCTGCGGCAGTGATGGTATTTACAAGCCCATTCCGGGTGGGTATTAGCTTTTGAGTTATTTCGGTTTTATCAAATAAATAATGTAGCGTGGGCGCGCCCAGTTCGTCTAATTTTGTTGCTTTGTAAGTGATGGCTGCCACGGTGTCAGGCCAGAGTGCGGCAGGCTCGTTGAGTGTAGCGATAATACTCTTTCCGTCTAATTGTTGCTTGACACCCAGCGGTTTGAGTAGTTGTGGCTCGCCCCGTTCGTGCCACATCTCGGTAACATCTGCAAACGCCCCACGCCATACTTGTAGCAAAGCAGCTTGGTTCAAATCGACAGAATAATGCAGCCCTTGCGGACTACCGACCGATAGTACGTGGGTGCGTTTTGTGCTTTCGCCTTCTATTTGTATAAAAGACCGCAATATTTCGGGCTTGTCTTTGGGTTCTACGGTTATCATTGGTATTGGCTCAGGCTCTGGCAAAGACGATAGCGCATGAAGTGAATAAGGCCGAACGCCCAATGCCGAAACCGTTAGCCCTAATGCTGCTGGCCGCCAGGCTTTGTGATAAAACAACCTAAACCGATGCTCACCAGCCGACAGATTGACCGACCTACCGACAGGTTGCTGCGAAAACTCACTCCATTGGTTAGGTAGCACAGGCTTGTCGTCTATTGCCAAACTCAAATGACCCATATAGGCCATCGAAAACTGATACTCGGCAGTTATTTTAACGTTTATCGTTCCGTCATAAACTACACAAAAATCTTTTTGACCCACGCCCCATGTCTGAGAGAGGGTTGATGTGGTATCTTTTTTTATTAGGTTTTTGGGGTCAATACTTTCAATGTTTTCTGCCCAGTCTTTATATAACTGGTAAGTCATTTGGGTTAGCGAAACTGGTTTTACTTCGTTCTGAATCTGATATAATACTTTTTGAACGGCCAATGTACCTGCTTCGACCTGAAAGCTAAGTATATTTGAGTTGTTGGTTTGGGGCAAGAAAATATTTTCTTGAATCAAAACATCATTCAAATACAGGTATTCGAGTTGTGCTGGGGTGGCTGGTCTGGCTTTTCTGATTAGTAGCCTCACTGTTTGCCAAAGTCCTGATGCCTTACTTGCGTTTTGAGATGGAATGTTATTGCCGATACCTCCAGAAGTAGTATTTTTAGTGCCGTTTTGTAGCCAACTGTCTGCCACTTTAACAACATAACCACCTGGTAGAGTTACGTTACTTTTACCATCTTTTGATATTGCAAACTCAAATTGCAACAACACATCACCACTCTCTAAACGAACCGTGGCTGGCATACCTACCGAACCCAGCAACACACCTTCGGTTTCAGAATAGAGTGGTAATTTTTGAGTTGCATCAGGTTTGAAGGGGTGCATTTGTACTTGTTCATATACTTTCCAGTTGTCTTCAATCTTAAAAGAGTTGGGTGTAAGATTGGTCAAGCCATTCTGTGCAAGTGTATTGATGGCAGTCATACATAGTACGACAACAGATAAAAGCCGGTTATGAGAAATCATAAGTGGTTGTGTTGAGGCAATAAAAACAAAAAAGGCAGTTAGCATTTATAAATACTGACTGCCTTTTTTTATGAGTTTAAGTTCTTTTATTCAATCTTCAATATTTTGCGATGTGCCGTTTTATCGTTTTGTTCTATTCTCAAATAATATTGGCCCGACGGTACATTTTGAAGTGTTAGCTCTGTACGGTTTTGTTTTGTTTGGTATTGTTCTATGAGTCGGCCTGTGGCATCTAAAATCGAAATGGTAGCGGCATTTTTGAAGGTAATATTGCCGAAATCAACTACGATTTTGTCTTGAACTGGGTTGGGAAATACCGTTATCCAGTTGGCATTTGTAGTATTAGACGTACTCAATAACTGATTTACTCTGAGGCGATATTTGCTTGTAGCAAAGCCATTTCCACAGGCATTTATTACTGATACAACACTGTAAGTATTTGTTTTGGGCGATGTCAGCGTAAATTCGTAAGGACTTGTAGATAAGTCTAATGTTGTATTTTTTTGTGCCAAACTATCGCTATAAACCAACGTCCACGGACTTTCGCCAGACAATGCAATGGTAATTTTAGTGGTTTCGTTTTCAAAAACACTTACCGGCCCGCTGATAGTTACATTGGGTAATTCTCGAACAGAAATCTGAACAGGGCTGACTTGGCCTTTTATACTAATGTTGGGTGCTGTACCCAATACCCTCATAAAATAATTGCCACCCAGTGTATTGGCAGGAATTGTGGCCGTGAGCGGGCTAATAGTACCTTGTGTTGGAATATTCTTAAAGTCGGCGTCTATATTTGTTTTTGAAATCTGAATTGTAAAAACGGCATTGGTTGGTACAAAATCAGACGAAAAATATGGAATTATAAAAGTCTTACCTGCACAAAGCGAGGCTACATTTGGATTTCCTGTTGTAACGGTTGAGGTTCTTATGTTGATAGTTGCCGTACCGAGAGGCGTACCATCGCCACAGTTATTAGTGATTTTTGTTACTGTATAAATTGTCGTTTCGAGTGGTGTTACGGTAACAGTTGTAGGGTTTTGACTAACTGTTGCCGTACCAGTAAAACCATTTGAGAGCGTGTATGTCCAAGGCCCTTGTCCCGAAAATTCTATTTTCAACGTTGCTGACTGGCCTTGAGTCAGGCTTGTTTCGCCACTAATGGTAGCCGTTGGCAATGGTTGAATAATCGCTACTATTTTGGCTCTATCGCTTTCACATCTGGTGGTAGCATCGGTTTGAGTAGCAAAAAAATCGTAAGTACCAGGTATTTGTGTAAAAATACCATAAACTGAGCCAGAGAAGGCAGGTCTGTTACCGTTGTACCACTTAATATCCGTGCCTGTAGCAGTAAGGTTTGCTATTGCTGCATTTTGACAGAACACAACTGGGTCTGTTGTTACGATTGGTTTGGGAGTAACTCGTACTTTTACAGTCAATATTGTGCGCTCACTTTCACAGCCGTCTAAGGTTTGTGTAACCCCATAATTTGCTATTAATGAATTGCCTGTTGTAATCATTGGGGCATCTGCCGAAGCTGTGTTGTTGGGGTAGTACCAGCGCAAAGCCGTGCCACCCGCTGTAAGTGTAAGTGTTGGGTCAAACTGACACAACAGATACTCTGTTATTAACTGGGTTGGTTTTTGAGGTAAAAACTTAACAAAAAAATTGATTTGTGTTTTTGGGCTTTCACAACCAAAGCCATTTACCTGAGATACAAAATATTGCCCAGCGCCAGCTATTTGAGTATTTACGGTCGGTGCATTTGGCAATGAGTTCAGCGAGAAAGTGTACCATTTTAGTGTGCTACCGTTGTCGGGTGTTCCTGTCAAGGGCTGTGCTGTTTCAAAACTACAATAAGTTGGACTTGCATTAGTTGGTGGTGTAATTGGTGTAGGATTGACCAATACCGTAACTGTTGAGCGAGGGCTTTCGCAGCCCAATCCTGTTGTTTGAGATACATAGTAGTAGGTTGTTCCAGCAGTTTGTGTTGTCAATGTAGGCGACTGATTGGACGAAAAACCACCTGTAATTGTGCTATACCACCCCAGGGTATTGCCGCTTGCTGGTGTTGCTACCAATGTGGTTGCAGGGTAGTTTTGACAAAAAACAGGATTGATAAAAGGTGGTGCTGCTGGTGTTGGGTTTATGCTTACATTGATGGTAGTAGCATTGCTTTCGCAACCAAAACCGTTTGTCTGCGTTACGGCATAGGCCGTTGTACCTGTGTTGGCAGTACTTGGGGTTGGTGCAGTACTCAGCACAGGGCCCGGAAAAGAATTATACCATTTTATGTTTGTACCATTGGCTGTTAGTTGGTTTGATGGGTACGTTTGGCAATAGGTAATGGCGGTAGTGGTAGTGGGTGGTGCGGGTTGTGGGTTTACGTTTACTTGTACCAAAGTACGTGGAATATTCTCACAACCTGCAAAAGTACCAGATACATATAATCGTTGTGTTACATAATAATTTGTAATACCTACATTGGCAGAGCTTGGTATAGGTGCCGTACCTGAGCTATTGCCACCTGTTGCGGCTGCGTACCAGCTGATGCTTCCTCCTAAACTTGGTGTGGCTACAAGTGGATTAGTATTGCTATTTTGACAATAAGTAATATTTGAAGCTGATGGTGCAGGGGTAAAATTGACCAATGCCGTAATAGTAGCCTGCGGACTTTCGCAGAGTGCTGGCGATGCGGTAATTTGTGATACTTTATAGGTATAAGTAGTGCTTCCACCTACGTTGGTATTGGGTGTGGGTGCAGATGTTCCAGTAAAGTTTCCATTACCGTCGTACCATTTCAAGGTATTGCCTGTGCTTGGGCTTGCGTTCATGGCACTTGCACCGTCGTTTTGGCAATATACTGCACTCGAAGCCGAGGGTATGGCAGGTATGGCATTGATTGTTACCGTAATTGTGGCTCTTGTACTTTCACAACCATTTAGTATTTGGCTTACATAATAGTTTGTACTACCGACACTGGCCGATGATGGTACAGTTGCTGCCCCAGATGGTATGCCACCTGTTGCATTTGGTCCATACCATTGAGCAGATGCACCTGTTACAAAAACGCCCGACAAGGCAGTTGTAGGGGCATTGTTACAAATATTGACTGGGGTAGTAACGCTCGGTGCATTTGGAACGGCATTGACCAAAACAGAAACGGGTGTACGTGGTGTGCTTTCGCAGCCCGTGGTTGTATTTTTCTGGACTACATAGTAAGTTGTCGTTCCCAAAACGGCAGTACTTGGTATGGTAGCAGTAGTTGTACCTGTGCCGCCTGTGGTGTTTATGTCATAATATACCAACGAAAATCCAGACGTAGCTGGTGCAATATAGTTTGACAATGCTGGCGTACTTTGGTTTTGACAAGCAACTACCGGCAACGAAGCCGTAATGGTTGGTGCTTGCGTAACATATACAGTCGTTGTTACTGCCGTTCTGGGTGCAAACTCACAGCCATTGGCGTTGGCTTGTGTAACGTAATAAGTGGTGTTTGTAGTAGTTGTAACTGCTGTATTTGGGGTTGGTGCGCCAATTACAGTTCCAGCAGTTGCTACTGCATACCAGCGAATGGTATTGCCAGTAGATGGTGTTGCTACCAACGGCGTGCTACTTTGTCCTTGGCAGAGTAGTACCGAGGTGGTTGTAGTTGGTGCGGCTGTTGGTGTTGCGTTTACAGTTACCGTTATAGCCGTCCGTGGGCCTTCGCAATTCAGTCCAGTTATTTGAGACACATAATAATTGAGAGTCGTTGCGCTGGCCGTCGATGGTGTTGGGGCTGTTGTTACAAACGTACCACCTGTTGCCACCGTGTACCATCTGAGGGTATTGCCAGTTGCTGCCGTTGCCGATAGTGGTGTGGCCACATCGTTTTGGCAATAAGTATAGGTAGTAGTAGCGGCTGGTGCAGTAGGTGTAGGATTTACATTTACAACAATCGTAGCACGTACACTCCCGCACGTACCCAACTGCGATACATAATAGCTTATTGAGCCACTTGTAGCAGTAGCGGGCGTAGGTGCTGTTGCGCTGGCTGTGCCACCCGTAGCGACCGTGTACCATTTCAGGGTATTGGTACCTGTTGCCGTGGCACTAAGTGCGGTGGCAGTAGCATTTTGACAGTAAATAACTGGCGATGTAACTGTTGGAGCAGCAGGCAATGGGTTGATAGTTACAGTTACGGTCGTCCGTGGGCTTTCGCAATTTAGTCCTGTTATTTGAGATACATAATAATTGAGAGTTGTGGCAGTAGTAGTCGATGGTGTTGGGGCTGTTGTTACAAACGTCCCACCTGTTGCCATTGTGTACCATCTGAGGCTACTACCAGTTGCTGCCGTTGCCGATAGTGGCGTGGCTACGTCATTTTGGCAATAAATATAGGCAGTAGTAGCGGCTGGTGCAGTTGGTGTAGGATTGATATTTACAACAATCGTAGCACGTACACTCTCGCACGTACCCGCCGACTGCGATACATAATAGCTTGTTGAGCCACTTGTAGTAGTAACGGGCGTAGGTGCAGTTGCGCCTGCTGTGCCACCCATAGCGACTGTGTACCATTTCAGGGTATTTGTACCTGTGGCCGTGGCATTAAGTGCGGTAGCAGTGGCGTTTTGACAATAAATTACTGGCGACGTAACCGTTGGAGCAGTTGGGGCGGCACTAACGGCTACTATTACGGCTGTTCGTTGGCTTTCGCAAGTACCATCGGTCTGAGAAACATAATAGTTAAGTGTTGTTGCTGTGGTGGTAGATGGCGTGGGGGCAGTGGTTACAAACGTACCACCCGTTGCCACTGTGTACCATCTGAGGGTATTACCTGCGGTTGCTGTTGCCGATAGTGGTGTGGCCACGTCGTTTTGGCAATAAGTATAGGTAGTGGTAGCGACTGGTGCGCTGGGTCCTGTTACAACTACCGAAATACTGGCACGAGTATTACTCTCACAACCACTCACAGTTTGAGTTGCAAAATATGCGCTTGTAGAAGGTGCTGTTGTGCTGGGTGTTGGGGCTGTTGCGCTAGCTATACCGCCTGTTGCTGCCGTGTACCACAAAATGGCCATTCCAGCAGCCGATAGTGGTACGGCAGTTGTGCCTGTGCAATAATTAACTGGGCTTGTAACGGCGGGTGCGGCAGGCGGTACTGCAACTGCAAACGCTGGGCTACCTGCACTCGTAACCACCACAGGACCTGACACTATCCGAACCGAATAGGCCGAACCAGATGTGAGCGATGCGGGTAGAGTTATGGTAGCAGGGCTGGCAGCAGTTGCGCCCAGCACGGTAGGAACCAAAAAACTACCCATAGCATCAGACAATTCAACAGAATAAGAAGGCGTACCTACAAAACCCGTGGCCGTAAACGACACAATAGCCGTGCTACCCGAACAAAACGCCGTTGCCCCCGCTGGTAACGACATACCAACACCACTAATAGTTTGGCTGTAAACACTAACTGATAGTAAACCTGAAAAAAGACTTAGGCTTAAAGAATAAAGTATTTTTTTGAACATATTTTTGAAGCAATAGGGTTGTAATTTTTATGCTAAGTACTAATGTAGAATTATGAATGAGTAAATAACTGTTTACCATTACGATTGAATAAATATTTGATTTTCAATGAACTGGCTATATTTAAACAATATCTTGATTTGTTTAAATATAGCTGACTTATTGATCAATTATAATATTTTTCGTTGTTCGTTTTTCACTATTCACTAATTAACGACACGCAAAGTTAAGATTTAATAAACAACAAGACAAAAATTAAAATAACAATGATTACAGAAATTGACAACATTGATTGGCAGGGTATTTTAGACTGACTAACAACTAACGCCCAACAACAGCCCGATAGACTATCTCATGAATTTTATTTCTTATTTTTTGCTGGTTCAATGCGTTATTGTCGGCACGAGGATAGACTCTATTCGACAAAAATACAAATACCAAATCTTGCTTGGGGTCGGCCCAGACCATTGTACCCGTAAAACCCGAATGACCAAAGCCAGAAGCCGATGCCGATGGAGCAACATAGTTACTTTCTTTGTTGATTGGGGCTTTGTCCCAGCCTAAGCCTCGGTGGTTTGGCTCGTCAAAAATACCACTAAAATAAGACGTTGTTTCGGGCTTTAAGTAACGATGGCCTCCGTAAGCACCTTTTTGTAGGTTCATTTGCATGAGCTGTGCCAAATCTGAGGCATTGCTAAACAGTCCCGCATGGCCCGAAACCCCTCCTACTACTGCCGCCATTTGGTCGTGGGCGGTGCCTCGCAATAGTTGGTATCTAAATCTATAATCGTTTTCGGTTGGGGCAATTTGTTTTTCAGCAAATCTACCGAGTGGGTTATAGCCTGTCATTGTCATTTGTAGTGGGTCATAAAAATTTTCTTTGACGTATATATCTAACGGTAACTTTGAAATTCGCTCAACTACTTTTTGTAAAATCACTAATCCCAAATCGCTGTAAATAAATGGAAATTGTCCATTTTTGGCACGTTTGTTTGTCAGCGGCGACTGTACTATCCATTTCCAGACCGAATCTTTCAGAGTTATTTTAGAAAACAATTTAGGTGCAATCTGCGACACAAAAATACTGTCCTTGATGCTACTGTAATATTCGGGCTTTGGTGCGCCGCCATTTGTCAATGTACGTTCCCAGAGCGAAGGATAAAACGCCACCGCCCCTGACCGATGTAGCAGTAAGTCTTCGATTGTGGCTGTTTTTTTATTTGTATTTTGTAATTCGGGCAAATAAAAACTGGCTTTTTGTCTCAAATCCAATTTGCCTTGCTCGTACAACAACATCAGGGCTTGTAGCGTTGCCGATACTTTTGTTACCGATGCTACATCGTACAATGTTTGGGATAGCACTTTTTCGCTGGGGTCTTCGTAGGTGAGTGAGCCAAAGTTTTTTTGATAAACGATTCGTCCCTTTCGGGCTACTAATATCTGACAACCAGGAAAAACTTTGTTTTGAATAGCATTTTTGACGACCGTGTCGATATTGGCCAGTTTGACTGCGCTCATACCCACTTGCTCGGGTAGCCCAAAAACCAATCTATCGACAGGGTTTGTTTGTTGTCCAGATTTGAGCGGAAACATAGTGCCAATCGAAATCGGCAGTTTGCCTCTAAAAGTCAGTGCGCCAAAAATTTGCTGAGGTACAATGTTTTCCAAATCTGGGCTATCTTCATAGCTACAAATTACAGTCGTACTGTCGGGAATTTGAGCCAGACAGTAGGGCGAAGCAAATACACATACAATTACTTTTGACTTTTGTCGTAAATTATAAATCAGCCCGACCGTAGCCTCCGAAAGCTGATAAGGACGGCCCAATTTTGTTCGGCGATCGTGCAAACTCACTACCACCACATCTGCATCACCTACCTGTTGCACAATATCGTTGATGTTTTCGGTAGAAGTTGGTTTGTCGGGCGATGTTATATTTTTGAAGTTGCCAAATTGGCTCAATGTTTTTTGAAATTCATTGTCATAGCCAACACCAATGGCCACCGATGCCAATTTTTGGTCGTTTATGGTCTGTAATGGAATGGTATTTTTATTGTTTCGGACCAAAGTAACGGAGGCTTCGTACAGATTTCTGATATCTGCTTTTACTGTTCCTGTGTTCAGGTCTGCACCCAAATTGTCGGCCACTATCTCGTGGTTTTTTGAGAGGCCAACCCAATATTTAGAATGTAATATTTTTAGTACTTTTTCGTCAAGAGTTTCAATTGGAAATATGTCTTTTTCAACCAATATCTTAATTTTTTTTATAGATTCAACAACACTCTCAGGGCAAAGCAAAATATCGTTACCAGCCAACAATGCCCGTATGTTGGCTTCTACGGCAGTTTTGTTGCGGCTCACACCTCGCATATTCATGGCATCTGTAAAAATTAAGCCTTTAAAGCCCATTTGTTTTTTGAGCAACTGCGTAACGACCTTATCTGAAAGTGAGGCGGCCAGGGCAGGGGTATTGTCTAATTCTGGCACAAACAAATGCCCCGTTATGACCCCCGTCAGGCTGTCGGCAATGAGTTGCTTGAAGGGATATAAGTCGGTTTCGTTGAGTTTTTCTACTGAGTGGCTCACCACTGGTAGTGTATAATGTGAGTCAGAACCTGTGTCGCCATGGCCTGGAAAATGTTTGGCAGTAGCCACCACCCGCTGGTGTTGAAGTCCCTTCATGTATGCCACCGACTTATTGGTTACGTTCTGACGGTCTTCACCAAACGAGCGAATACCAATTACAGGGTTTTGGGGATTGCTGTTGATGTCGGTAACAGGTGCAAAATTGACATGAATACCCATGCGCTGGCATTGCTGCCCAATGGTAAGACCCATTTTATAAACAAGCGAATCGTCCTGAATTGCGCCCAAGGTCATTTGTTTTGGAAAATCTGCGATGCTGTCCAACCGCATACCTAAGCCCCATTCGCCATCTATACCAATCAACAACGGTACTTTGGCAAGCGACTGGTAATGATTGGTCAGCTTGGCTTGCCTGTGTGGGCCGCCCTGGAAAAATATCAGGCCACCAATATTATAGTTCTGAATCAAGTTATCGAAGTGGCGTTTGTCTGCTCGGTGGTCAGAGTAAGTAGCCACCATAAAGAGTTGCCCTATTTTTTGGTCAAGGCTAAGACTATTAAAAACACTATCTACCCATTGCTTTTCTATCACCGACTCTGCGCTGTTTTTTACAATTTGAGCGGGCGGTTTGACAGATGCAATAAGCGTTGTTAAAACAAGAAATAGAACTGTTCGAGCGATGATTTGCATAAATACTAATTTGTACTAACTGCAAAGGTACAAAATAGCCAGTCTTTTTTACTAAGCCAAAGGTATATTCATTATTCACAACCACCCAAACTGCTCAATTAACTTTTCTTTGTGCATTCTTGATATTGGAATAGACTTGTTGTTGGTCATCAATAGATAGCTACCCTCGCCTTTATAAAATTTCTTGATTTGGTCTAAGTTAATAATATATTGTCGGTGAACTCGCAAAAATCCTCGGTCTTCGAGCAATTCTTGAATGTCTTTGAGCGATTTGGTGATGAGATAATACTGCCCATCGCTCAAAAAAAACTTGGTATAATTGTCGTCAGACTCGCAGTAAACAATGTCTTTGAGCTTCACAAAAGTAACCCCATTCTGATAAGGCAACGCTATTTTGTCGTTGCTGGGCTTATTGGCCTGAGCCAGTTGTTGTTTCAGTAACTCTATTTGTTCTTTCACAAATCGGTCTTGTTTTTCGGCACGATGTACTGCTCTTATCAGTTCTTGGCTTTCAACGGGTTTGAGCAAATAGTCTATGGCACTGTACTTAAAGGCTTTGAGAGCAAACTTATCATAAGCCGTAACAAAAACAAGCGCAAAAGAGAGATTTTCGACCGCCTCCAATACCTGAAAACCATTCATTTGAGGCATTTCTATATCCAAAAACACCAAGTCGGGTTTTAGTTCTTTGATGGCCGCCACACCCTGTGTACTGCTGGTGTGTGCAGCAATGACCTGTACCTGTGGGCAGTATTGCCCCAGCCTGATTTGTAATAACTCTACGGCATCAGATTCGTCGTCGATAATGATAGCTTTCAATTTGGTTTTGAGTTAATGATTTGTTGAGTTTTGAATAACTTGAATTTACTAAAATAAATGATTGAACTATAACTTATACATGAATGGTTGAATGAATAAATGTTTGATTTTTAGAAATTTACCCAAATTTATAATCGTGTTTAAATTTGCTCAGTAATGAGTAAATAATAAGTTGGTCATTTTTTAGCCCTTTCAAGGCTGACAACTCACCGTGTTATTATTTACCCGTTGCTCAGTTACTTAATTACAACAATTTTCGTTATCTGTTTTTCACTACTCATACGGGTATTTCTATAATTATTGTTGTACCGCTGGCTTGGCCGTTGGTATCTTTGAGGTCTATGATTTGTACTTTGGTTTCGGTCTTATAAAGTTGATTGATAAGCTCGATGCGCTCGGCTGTAACTTTCATACCAAACGATTTGGTTTTGGTTACTGATTTGCTCTTAAACTCGGCTGACTTTTCTCGTCCCACGCCGTCGTCGGTAATGGTTACTTGTATGGCCATAATATCTTGTAAATTTGTACTAATAGTCGTAATATATTGCGGCTCTACTGTTATTGTTACTTTTCCGCCTTCTTCTTTGTGCATGAGGCCATGCCAGATGGCGTTTTCGACAAAAGGCTGCAACAACAGCGGCGGAATCTGAACATAGCCTTGGTCTATACTTGGCGCAACGCTGATGGTATAACTAAATTTATCTCTAAATCGCATCGCTTCCAGTTCTATGTACAGTCGCAGACTTTCGAGTTCGTTTTCGAGTGTAACTTTTTCAGAACGAGAGTTTTCTAAAACCAACCGTATGAGCCTCGAAAACTTAGAAAGATAATTTGATGCTTTATCGATGTTATTTTGAGCTGTAAAAAGTTGAATAGAATTAAGACAATTAAAAATAAAATGTGGGTTCATCTGCGCCCGTAGTGCTGTGATTTCGGTTTGGATAATTTTTTGGCTGTACTCTATTCGCTGATTAGCAAGTTCTTGATCTTTTTTTTGCATCTCAGACTGCTCTATTTTTAGTTCTGTAAAAAGCCGCCTATACATTGCTCTACTCACAGAAAAGTACAAAACCAAACCCACAATCAATAGCCCAAAAAGTGCCTTAGCCCAAGCCGTTTCGTACCAGTAAAAGGCAATGGCAAAACGAAAAACGCTTTCTTTGTTGTCTGTGTTTTGTTTGACATGAAACACATAATGGCCGCCAGAAAGGTTTGAGTACATGGCCGAATTTTCGGTAGTTTTGTGCCATGATTTATCCCAGTTTTCTAAATAATAGCTGTACTGATTTAGGTGTTTTTTTTCAAAATTTAAAGCCGTAAAAAAAAACTGTATTCCGTTTTGTTCTCGTTTCAATGAGATTTCGGGGCCTTTATTTTGAATAGTACCAATAGGTTTATCATTGACCAATATTTTTGAAAATTGTGGTGCTTTGTGAGGTTGGACTATTTTTATTTTTTCAATATCAATCGTATTCAGTCCACCATCGCCACCTACAATCAACTCATTTTTTTTTGTCCAAAATCCCGTCATCGTATTATTGGACAGTAAGCCATTTTCAATAGTCAGCCGTCGAAAGCTATTGTTTGCCTCTGTAAACTGTTGCAGACCATCGTAAGTGCCTACCCAAATGTTGTTTTGAGCATCAACGGCTACTTGCCTACATTCTGTATCTACAAGCCCTGTTGCCCTCGACCACCGTTTGAGAATTTTGCCCGATGTGTCTATTTTGGCAAGCATATCCCAGCCCGTTACCCACAACAATCCCGCTTTGTCTTCGGTTATTTTCAAAATAGCTGTTTCAAGACCTGCCGGGTTATTTTGTTTTGTACTAACTAATTTTTTGTTGGTTTCGTCAAAATACCAAAGTCCGTGGTTTGTACCAAACCACATTCGACCCTGACGATCTTCAAAAATAGCCATAACCCAGTTGCCCCCTTTCATTATACTGTCATCTGAAACCTTGTCCCAAAGAGCCAGCTCTTGTCCTGTGGCTAAGTCTATGGCGTGTATGCCTTCGTAATAATTGACGAGCCAAAGACGGTTTTTTCGGTCTATTTTGCCCAAAGAATAAAACGGCACACTAAAAAAAGTAGGATGTGTTTTGAATGGAATAGACAAAAATTGCTCTTTTTTTGGGTCAAACAAAAAAACACCCTCTCGGTGTGGGTCAGTAGTTTGGTCAATATACCCATCGCTCCAGACAGCCCACTGGTTGCCACCTATCCAAATTCGGTTTTTATCGTCTTGATCGAGCCAAAGTCCTTCAAAAGCACCATCGTATTGAGGCATTGCAAATCGTTTGAGAGCGTTGTTGGCTCTGTTCCATTTCCACAAACCATTGTAAGCCGACAACAGCCAAAATGTCTGACCTCTGGGATCGGCTTTGTCTTGCAAAATGGCATGGATATTATTGTATTTACCATTGGCATTGGTTTGGGGTAATTTTAAAGACTGAATGGCTTGTTTGTAGGGCGAATACAACAACAAGCCCTCAGAAGTACAAAACCATACATTATCGTTTTGAGTTTTAAGTATTTGATTGACCGAAAATGAAAATGGTAAAATGCCTGTTAGCTTTTTTGATTGTTTGGTTTTGGGGTCAAAAATACCAATGCCTCTGTCAGTTCCAAACCAAACAATATCCTCGTTGTTGGCATTGATACTCTCGAATGCCGCAAAAACCAAAGAGGCATCGTACACAAATTTGAATGAGTCGTTGGCAATGTCATATCGCAGCAAGCCCTTGCTACTACCTGCCCATAAGATTTGTTGTGAGTCAATTATACCTCTATATAAATCCATATTGCCAGCATCAAACAACCCTTTGCGAGGGCAGTCTAAGCCCACGATACAGTGTAGTTGATTGGCTTTTCGGTCAAATTTAAAGAGACCCACCTCCGTACCCAATACCCAAAGATGATGCTTACCGTCTTCTACAAAACTACCTTTGTGCCAGATATATGTCGTTTTTTTGAGTGGGTAATGTATCGTTTTATGAGCAACGGGGTTATACCGATTGACACCATTACGGTCTGAATACCAGATATGTCCATAAAAATCTACAAAAGTATTGTGTCCACCACCACTCGGCCCTTTGTCTATGATAGTTACTCGTCCCGAAACTGGGTTAATAGCCATTAAACTATATCCATCTGTCGAAACGAAAATTGTACCATCAGTAGTTTGGGCAAGTCCATTAACTATTTGATTGATGTTATAATCTCGAAATTCGTAGCCATCATACCTGTACAATCCCTTGCGTGTGCCAAACCACATAAAGCCCTGTTTGTCTTCGATGGCACAATTAACGGTATTGCTTGGCAGGCCGTTGTCTATACTTATATGCTCAAAATGAGGCACGACCTCCCTCTGAGCATACAAGCGTAAAGCACAGCACAAAAGCAAAACGATTGGGCGTATTAGGTTCAATGTGATAAGGACTTAATAAAATACTTCAACGGCAATTTTTAAATTTACTGACAATGTACGGTGTTTTTTTGCTTGTTTTTTTGATACTATATACGGCATCAATCGTTACTTCTTTTATCCACGCACGGCGGTCGGTAGGCGGTATGGCCAATATTGAGTTGTAGGTACGGTCGGTGGTCATGTCCAATTCTGGGCAATCATTGGCCACTTGCCATTGATTGCCCGGCCCCCACTCCCATACCAACCAGCCGATGCCCTGTGCCTCTGCAAGTTGTATAAATTGCTGATAATCAACTATTCCAGCATCAGAGCAAGGGCTACTCGCACCAGCCCAAGCACCATATTTGGCAATTTCGCCCATGACAATCATAATGGGTAAGCCTTGTACTTGGCTAAATTTATTGGCAATAAACCGCCCACCTTCTGCCCCATCAGTATCGGTTTTAGGCCAATATGGGTGAAAATCAAATATTACATTTTTGCGTGGGTCGGCGTTTAGTATTTCTACGCCTTTTATAGCAAAACAATGTAAACTCTTGCCTCTATCCATGCCATCTATCATCAGAGGTACTCTTATTCTGGCAGTTCGGAGTTGCCTGATGGCATCTTTATAGGCATTGGCGTAAGTTGTCAAATCGGTAGGATTGTTTTCGTCGCCCCCTGCTGCTTCGTCGCCAATGTTTACAATCAAATAGTTTTGATGTCGGCGAATAAGAGCTACCATCGCAGGGCGTTTCCAGTAATCAACGTATTGTTGCAATTTGGAAAAACCACCATCAATCTCCTCCATGTAGTCCCAAAGCCCTACGATGGGTATGAGGCCGTTGTTGCGGGCGTTGGTAATGATACGGTCTAAGCGGGTGTCGTCTGTATTGCTAAGGTCTGGGTTACGGATTCCCCACACAATCCGAACGCAGTTGGCACCTGTTTTGGCAATTTCTGGAAAAGAAATAGTGCCTTCTGGGTCGGTGCCATCAAAGATAACCATTTTATTGACTCCCTTCAAAATCACAGTTTTACCGCAAACGTCTTTGAGTTGATTGCCAACGGTGTAAGATGTCAAAAGAGATGCCAATGCTGCTGGCGAAAAAGTTGTACTAAAAGGTCTCCTAATAGGTATAGTTTTCTGCCCTAAAACGCTGAGGCTCACAGTCAATAAACCCAAAAACAAAAATGGTAGTTTTTTCATATTTATATTTTTTTAGTTCGACACAATACTACACAAAAAGCCCACGGCCTCCAACTACTTACCCGCCACCAGTCCGAAATAGTAGGTGAGCAACAGGTATAAGTAGGTAAAGTCTAATTATTGTGCAGTCGGGCGGAAACACCATAGCCGTCAGGCTAAGAGTTTATTATGTCTTTTGGGGTACACTTATACTGCGCCTTTGTTGGTGTTTTTACCGCACAGGCAACCCTGCAACAACTCGGACGGTAGCTTGTTGGCAAAAACACCAACAAAGGCGCAAAAACTCGGACGGTAGCTTGTTGGTGAAAACACCAACAAAGGCGCAAACAATAGATAGGACGGTAATAAAATAAATATTTTTTTCTAAACAATTTAAAACAACATGACTACATAAACGCACTGATTATTATAAAAATACACCTTTATAAGCTCAAAAGTTGATACTCTAAATCAAGTAAATCGTTTTGGACAATGTACCAAAGTATTTGATAATCAACGCCAAAGTAACCGTGTATGAGCCTGTTGCGAAAACTAACAACGCTATGCCAAACGATGTCAGAATGAACATCTCGAAACGTATTAGGCAACTGATTGGCAGCCTCACCGATGATTTCAAAATTACGTTCCACGGCATCAACAGTACGAGTATCGGTCATAAAAGCCTCAAAATCCAAACCTTCGGTATAGGTCTTGATTTTGGAGATAGCCAATAGCATATCATTGATGAGCAGTTGAGGGTCTCGTTTAGACATAAATCAAGTCGGGTTCTATGGCGGCAAAGTAAGCAGGCTTAATACCATTGCGAGAGACCAAATCAACAGACATTTGGAGATGTGTTTCTAATTCTTTGGCCAAGTCAAAAAACGTAAATCCGATAGGTTGGTTGAGTTCTACCAAAATATCGACATCGCTCAAAGTCGTACTTTCGTTACGAGCCACCGACCCAAAAATAGCCATACGCTCAATGGGGTATCGTTTGACTAACAAAGGTTTGATGACAAGTAGTTTATTTGTGATATGTTGGGATTGTAGCATTGATATTTTTAATTTTTTTACAAACATAATCATTTTTCTCAAAACAATTTAAACCAACGTGGCAACGTAAACGCACAACACAATGAAAGTACAATAAGAATAACTTGTCATTTTTATTCAAATTTTTTACCAGTGTAGCTTAACAAAATCATCGTAGAGTTCAAATTTTTCATCTTTGGTGATGACGAACATATTTTCGACAAAAGCCGTAGCTATAATTAGTCGGTCGGTCAAAAGGGTTTTTATGGTCGGCGATAAGCGGAGTTGATTGATACTTAATCAAGTAGTTTTCAGTAATTGGCAAGACTACAATATTTAAAGAAATACTATTTTTCCAAATTTAAGCAAGCGATTGCGCCTTTGTTGGTGTTTTTACCGCACAGGCAACCCTGCAACAACTCGGACGGTAGCTTGTTGGTGAAAACACCAACAAAGGCGCAAAAATCTCTTACCGTTAAATCACTCTCCTACCAAAACCTGCCACTCACCTACTAAAATCTGCTACTGGCGGGTGTAGAGTGGCGTGGTATTTAGATAAGCGATAGGTTTGAGGCGAATAATAAGAGAATAGGGCTTGATGTGGTATTTATAACGATGCGACTCTCGCCATTAAACTTTTGTGATGTTCAAAAATATCTGATACCCTAAAACTCAAATATATTATGCAAACATTATCTATTCCGATGCTCTGGTTTGGCCGTTCGGCTTTTCGTTTCGACAGCGTGGTGAGGCTCGAAGCCGAGCAAAACTATACTTGGGTTTATTTTACAGATGGTCGCAAAATACTGATGTCGCACACACTGGCATATTATGAATCTTCGCTACCTAAGTATTTTAGTCGTATTCATCGCAGCCATTGTATCAATACCCATTTCATAAAATCAGTGGGTTGTAAGCAATGCTCAGAGATAGAACTCACCGACGGTAGCCGCCTGACAGTAGCCCGCAGACGTTGGCAAAGTGTCAAAGATGGTCTTATAAACCAATAACTCGACTTGGGCGCAACCACACAATTAGAAATACATTAGTAATTTTTGAACCAAAGTAATTGTAACCAAAGGCGGTGGCCTTGATACACCAATCAAATGAAAAAAATAAAACTTATTCTCATTCTGGCCTTGGGTTGTAACCTACTCTGGGCGCAACAAAAAAAGCCTGCGGCTACTCGCTCCGTGTCTTATGTCGTTCCCAAAAAAGCACCTACGCCTCAACCAGCACCAGCGTCTCAGGCTCCGCCTGTTCAGCCCACTCGCTCACCCGCCCAACAGCCCACGAGTGAGTATGATAGATACAACTCTCAACGGCAGACCGCTGCCAGTGAAAGGCGCAACGACAGCCCCGATGTAGGTTCGGTTGTAAAAATAAACTTTATGCGGCTCATTATCAGAGGTATTGATTTGGAATTTGAAAAACGAATCATGGAAAAGTCGTCTTTGATTTTGACAACAGGCTACTACTTTGGTGGGCCTTTGCAAGGTGGCTACCGCTTAGGGCTTGACTATCGGCAATATCTCGGCCAGAGTCTTTCGCCGGCTGGGTTGTATGTATCTGGGGGAGCGGTAGGTAATTTTTTGCCCATTGCCGACAAT
>JAYVJH010000538.1:0-2784 GCA_043769455.1 Runella sp.
ATTTTGAAAAAATTAAGATGATACAAAAAATAAATCAGATAAGACTAAACTAGGTAGCCCTCTTTTAGCTGTTATGATTTTAAATGAAGGTATTTTTACCTATAATTCATCACAAACGCCATTCTTTCCATTACAAGTACCATTACTACAAGTAAGATTTGAACCTGTACAAATCATATTTGTGCATACATCGTTTAGGGCACCGCTAATCCCTTTCAGGTGTTCGCATCTTTCGTCTAATTCTGTAAAATCTGCGCTTTCGTTTTCCATTGGCAAAACATCCAGCTTTGCTAATAGTTGATTTAGTTTGGAATTTTCCATGATTTTAAATTGTTTTTAAGTTTTGAAACCGATTGAACTGAAAGGCAGACCCATTTGGGTTTTGCCTTTTTTATTTACTCCATTTATTTTATTTGTACCACCTTAATTTTTTCTCTAATTTCTAATCTCGCCAAAATTATTAGTCTTTTGGCTTTTTTTATTAAATTTAGTAGTCGTTGCAAATTTGTAAGTAACAGCCACTCTAATTGTTCGCCCATTTGTAGTAATGTTACCTGAACTGCTGATAATTGGCGTGTCAAGAGAATAATTCCATTTATTAATGCCTAAAACATCATCAACTGCTGTAATTAATTCTATTTTGTTCTTTAAAAAAGTTGTTTTATAGGATATATTCACGTATTTTATAATACCATCTTTTGTATATTGATCAACAGCAGCTGAAGAATAGGAAAAAAAAGATTCTATACTGGATTTTGAAGATAGTGTAAAAGCCTGCAAACTACTTAGCATCCAAAAATAACCGCTACTAACGCTACTATCTAATAACTTTGAACGGCGAAAGCCATAGTTAAAACTGTTGGTACTTTGCCACCAAGAGGTCATCTTAAAGGGTTTATTGATAGATAGCGTGACATTATCAAGATAATCTAAGTTATAAATCTGATTTACAATCGCTTTTCCTTCTGTGCCTACTGGCAGCCCAATGCGTTTTTTTTGAGTACGGTTGAAAGAAACAGCCATATACAAATCTTTAACAAGTAAGTTGGCTTCTAAAGCGTGTATAAATTGGGGTGTTAAATAAGCATTGCCTGTTATTAAACTTAACACATCCCTAAAGGGTAAAGATTTGGGATTAAATTCATTATATGAGGGTCGTTGTACACGGCGGGTATATGACAACCCAAATTGTTTTTCTTCGGCAATGGTATATTGAAAAAAGAGCGAGGGGAATAGGTTATTATAGCTGGCAATAACGTCCTTGCCTTCGTTACTACCTACCGAAGTCGTATATTCGTCCCTTAGCCCTGCGCTTAGTTCTACTTTGTTAAATGTTTTTTTTACAGAAGCAAAGCCCGCCCAGATGTTTTCTTTGTACAAAAAATCATTTCGATAGTTGAGGTTTTCAGTAGCTCTATTGTCTTTAATATCAAACCAACTGAATTGATTTTGGTAATCGACGGCGGTGAGTTTTGCACCTACCTCCCAAAAATATTTGTTTGAAGTCGGCAGTTCTACATTCAGGTTATAAGATTGTATCGTTTGCCCGCTGTTGGGATAGGTGTCAATGTTTGTTATTGATGATGTATTATTGCTCCGGTCAGTATTTTGGTACGAAACAGGATTTGGATAGCTATATTTGATGCGTTGTACACCCAGCGTTAGCACTTTGTTTTCTTTAAATTTGTGAATATAACCACCATACAGATTTGAACTTTGGGTGTTGTAAGTGGTGCGGCTGTTGGTAATAAAAGTAGAATCTATTTTGCCCAATGGCGACAGGTATTGATAAGTATTGAACTGGTCATAAAAAGAACCTTGCTGTGCCTGCGAGCCTCGGATATCGAAAGTAAGGCTGTTGTTTTTATCAAAATCATAGTCAAGCCCAAGCCCTACCCGCAAAGATTTATTATTGTTATTCTGAGAATATTCGCCAACTCTTCTAACACCGTTTGATTTATACAACAGCTCGGAAGTACCCATCTGAAAATCTTCTTTACTTTGTCGCCAGCCCAGCGTGGTTTTTATTTTCCATTTTTTGATTTGATAGTAAAGTATCAAATCTGAGTAGTTACTAATAAATTGAGTCCCTATTATATTTTTTGTTTTGTAAAACGGCATTGCTAACGTCTCTGTAAAGCTGCTATACATCTTACTTTTTTGGGTAATGATGTTGATAACAGCCGCACCCTGTGCATCAAATTTTGCTGGTGGGTTGCTATATATTTCTACTTTTTCAATACTTTCGCCCCTCATGGCTTTTAGTTCTTGTATGCCCATGTTGTACTGTGGCTTTCCGTCTATTAGTATCAAAACTCCACCTTTGCCCATGACCGATATTTCTTCTTTGCCATTTACTCGTAGCGTAGGTATAATCTTCAACACCTCCAGCGCATTGTTCCCTTTGGCCAAGGCCGAACCGCTGATGTTGGCAATGAGGCGGTCGGCTCGGCGTTCGATAAATGGTCTTTTGGCCGTAATGGTTACTTCGGCGAGTTGTAGGGTTTTGTCGGCTAATGTGAGTTTGCCGAGGTCGGTTATTAGTGTGGTAGAGTCTAAACTAAATTTTTTCAGATAAATTTTTGTTCCGTTTGTGGCGTTGCCTGAAACAAGGTATTGGCCTATTTTTAGGTTCAGAAATTCAAAATTACCTAACGAGTCTGTTAGCGTACCTTTGACGAGTGTAGAGTCTTTGGCGGAGTGTAGGCCAATGGCCACATAGACAAAGCCTGTTCCTTGAGCAGAAACAACCTGCCCCCGAATGGATATTGCTTTGACTGGCAA
>JAYVJH010000539.1:0-2309 GCA_043769455.1 Runella sp.
GGCTCTATCTAAAATACTATTTTCAATATCACTTAAATTTACTATTATCGACAACCATTCAGTTAGAATCAAGCATTTAGTCTGTTTTATGATTCCAAAGGTATTTATCATTTTATCGCCTCGAAACTGATAAAACCGTTGTGCTGCTTTCTTTTCCATCTTTCAACTTTGTTTTTACAACAAAGATAGTGTAGTTCTTTCTGAAAGTGGTATTTAAAGTTATCTTACCAAATATTTTCGAGGTCTTTTTTTGTATAGGTGTGGTTGCGTTCAAAAAAAACACTTTTACCATTGGGCTTTTTGGTTTGTAGCTGATTTTTGTTTGTCAGTTTTGAGAGCATAGCAAATGGCCACAAAAAGACAAAAAACAATACCGAAAGTATGACCCGAGAGTTTACCCAGCCCAGGCCTTCGGCTATTTTATACCAAATTTTGACAATAAAATCGCCAACAACAGGAAAAGCAATAGACAAAACACCTACAACTGCGGCCACATACAAAAAATACGGTGATTTGAAAATAAAATACAGCACCACCAAGCCAGTTACAATCACCAACTGGGCTTTGATTTTTTCAGCTTCGGTCATTTGATTTTAGAATAAAGTATAAATAAAAGGAGCAACTGCCGAACCACCACCAACAACGATAATGAGGCCAATTAGCAATAATAAAATAATCACGGGGGCCAGCCACCATTTTTTACGCTCACCCATAAAGGCGATTAAATCTTTTAAAAATTCCATAGCTATGTTTTTAATTATTGAGAGAGATTAATTTATATGTAAATAAATCACAAAACTTTACTTAGTCCAACGTAAACTCTTCTTTCCAGTTGTCAGTATCTTGCCACTGCGGTTGATTGCGTTTGTCGAACAAAAAATTGCCTACCACCAAATAGTCCATTTCGGTACGCATAAAACACCTGTACGCATCGTTTGGAGTGCTAACTATTGGCTCGCCTCTGACGTTAAAACTGGTATTGACGATGACTCCGTAACCTGTCAATTTCTCAAAATCGCTGATTAACTGGTGGTATCTTGGGTTGGTGTCTTTGTGTACAGTCTGAATACGTGCCGAAAAGTCTATGTGTGTAATCGAGGGCAAGTCTGAGCGTTGATAATAGAGTTTGTCCCGTAAGTCGTAGCTATCAAAGTCGGTAGGTAACGACAGTCGGCGAGATGCCTTGACAGGGTGAACCAACAACATATAAGGGGACACACCGTTGTAGTCAAAATAGTCGTTTACTTTTTCGGCCAATACCGATGGAGCAAATGGCCTGAATGACTCTCTGTATTTAATTTTTACGTTTAATTTTTTTTGCATTTCTGCATTTCGTGGATCGCCCAATATACTTCTTGCGCCCAATGCCCTGGGGCCAAACTCCATGCGCCCCTGTACCCAACCTACTACGCTGCCGTCGGCCAATATTTGGGCAGTGGCTTGGGTCAAGTCTTCCAAATTGTCGAAGCGTTGAAACGTGGCTTTGTATTTTTTGGCCATAAGCTCTACGTCCAAGTCAGAAAAAGTCGGCCCCAAATAAGAGCCTTTCATGGCATCTCGCTCGTAGTTTATGACACGGGGCTGGTCGAACGCAATATGATAGGCGGCCTGAGCGGCACCTAACGCTCCACCAGCATCGCCAGCGGCAGGTTGTATAAAAATATCTTTGAAAATCCCGAGTTTTTGTAATTTACCATTCGACACGCAGTTGAGAGCCACTCCACCCGCCAAACAAAGGTAGTCTGCGCCCGTCAAACGTTTGGCTTCTGTGGCCATAAGCCCCATTACTTCTTCTGTTATTCGCTGAATGGCAAGCCCCAAATTACAGTGTTGGGCTTCGAGTGGGTCTTCGGGCTTACGGGTTTTTATGCCCAGTAATGCCTCCCATTTGGCTTCGTTTACCATTTTTAGACCTGTGGCATAGTCAAAATATTGTTGGTCGAGCCATATAGAGCCGTCTTGGTTTATTTCAACCAATTCTTTTTTAATAATCTCGCAATATTTATCAACATCGGGCGATGTTGGGTTGCCGTAGGGTGCAAGCCCCATGAGTTTATACTCGCCCGAATTGACTTTGAAGCCCAAAAAATAGGTAAATGCAGAATACAAAAGCCCCAGTGAGTGTGGAAAACGTAGTTCTTTCAAGATAGAAATCTTGTTACCTTCTCCCAAACAGATAGATGCCGTTGCCCATTCGCCTACGCCATCAACAGTAAGAATAGCGGCTTTTTGGTAAGGCGAAGGATAAAAAGCACTGGCAGCATGCGACAGATGATGTTCTGGAAAAAGTAGCTTAACTGGCTTTTTTT
>JAYVJH010000540.1:0-9396 GCA_043769455.1 Runella sp.
GTAACTCGCCTCGACCGTGCCAACGACTACCGCTACAATGATAATCTGGAGTTGATAAAAGAAGAAAATGGCTTTGTGTTTTTTAGACGGAAGCCTGCTTTATAAGTAGTTTTTGAGTAAAATTGTATTCTAATCTCAAAACTTAGTACTACAATGACAGCACTTGAAGAAATAGAACAAGCCACGCACGACCAACTGAGCCGTAGGTCGTTTTTGTCGCAAGCCAGTTTGGGATTGGGTGCGGCGGCGTTATCGTCTATCATCAACCCAAATGCAGCGCAGGCGGCCAACGACCACGTGCTGGGCAAACCACATTTTGCGCCCAAAGTCAAGCGGGTTATTTACTTACATCAAAGCGGTGCGCCGTCGCAATTAGACTTGTTTGACTACAAACCGATGCTCGAAAAAATGTGGGGCCAAGACCTACCCGAGTCTGTTCGTAAAGGCCAACGACTGACAGGCATGACCTCAGGGCAAAGTAGTTTTCCGTTGGCGGCCTCCAAGTTCAAGTTTCAGCAATATGGCCAGAGCCAAATGTGGTTGAGCGAGATTTTACCATATATTTCTAAAATAACCAACGAATCGACTTTTATACGGTCGATGCACACCGAAGCCATCAACCACGACCCTGCCATTACGTTTTTTCAGACAGGTAGCCAGCAAGGCGGGCGGCCTTCGTTTGGGTCGTGGGTGAGTTATGGTTTAGGCTCAGACAATCAGAATTTGCCGAGCTTTGTGGTGCTACTCTCCAAAGGTCGAGGTGGCGACCAGCCGCTTTATGCCAAACTGTGGAGCAATGGTTTTTTGCCTTCTACCAATCAGGGAGTAGTGTTTCGGTCGGGGCCAGATCCTGTTTTTTATTTGGCCAATCCACCTGGAATAGACAAAACCAGCCGCCGCCGAATGTTGGACTACTTAGGCAAAATGCACCAAGACCAGTTTAAGCAAGTACTTGACCCTGAAATAAATAACCGTATGGCGCAATACGAAATGGCATACAGAATGCAAACAGCCGTACCCGAAACGTTGGATATTTCAAAAGAACCCAATTCGGTTTTTGAAATGTACGGCCCAGATTCTCGAAAGGCTGGTACGTTTGCTGCTAATTGCTTATTGGCCCGAAAATTAGCCGAAAAAGGTGTTAAGTTTATCCAACTATACCACCAAGGTTGGGACCAGCACGGCAATTTACCCAAAGATATTCAGACCATGACCAAGTCGGTAGATCAACCTTCGGCGGCATTGATTTTGGACTTAAAACAGCGTGGACTATTGGACGACACGCTCGTAATTTGGGGTGGAGAGTTTGGTCGTGGTGCGTACTCGCAAGGCAAATTGACCCGAGACGATTATGGTCGAGATCATCACCCACGTAGCTTTACGATTTTTATGGCAGGCGCAGGAGTCAAAAAAGGGTTTGTATTGGGGCAAACCGACGACTTTGGCTATAATGTCGTCAAAGACCCCGTTCATGTTCACGACTTTCAGGCTACGGTCATGCACTTACTTGGCCTCGACCATGAGCAGCTTACTTTCAAGTTTCAGGGTCGCCGCTATCGGCTTACTGACGTTCATGGCAAGGTCGTGAAGTCGGTGCTGGCCTAAGATTTGTTAGCTTTCAAAAAGTTGCCAAATCTGACTTTCATTTAGTGAACGATTGGCCTAAGATAAATATAAGTGAGTACGGGAATTAAATATAAACTTGTGTAATTTTACAGATAAATATAAGGCTATGAAAAGTAATAACTATTTGCTTATCAGTTTATTAGGCTTGATTTTAGGTTGTGGTAAATTAGAAAAAATAAATCCTACTATTCAAATATACCCAGAGTTTGGAACTCGTACAAAAATACCAAAACAAGACACCAGTTATGTCTTGATACCAGATGTTAATTTTGAAAATAAACTAATCGAACTCAAAATTGACGACAAACAAGATGGAAAACTACTCAAACTAAATGCCAAGAACGTTACTCGGTTAGAGCTGAGAGGGTTAGGTATTGCTACTTTACGAGGAATCGAAGCCTTTGAGAATATCGAATATTTATTTGCAGATTATAATTATTTGACCGAGGTAGATTTGTCAAAAAATCTTAGATTAGAACATTTGTATCTTTCTGATAATCAATTAACGCTGGTCGATGTAAGTAAAAATAAAATTCTGGGTTCACTGGGACTGTATAACAACAAACTAACGAGTTTGGACGTGAGCAAAAATGACCACTTATATTATTTAGAATGTAGCGAAAATCAACTCACTTCACTCATTCTTGGCCAGCAAAATGAACTGTTGCAACTTGAGGCTGTCAAGAATAAATTAAAAGAAATAGACCTTAACAAAGCCCCTAATCTGAGAATGTTAAATATTTATAAAAATCAACTTCAATCAATAGATGTGAGCAATAATCGAGAACTGTACTATTTGTACGTGTCAGATAATCAACTAAAAGAATTGTCTGTCGAAAACAACATAAAATTGGAGCGTTTTGGATTTAGAAACAACCAGATTGAAAAAATAAACGTCAGTAACAACCCACTACTTGCTGATTTTGTGGTAGAGGGCAACAAACTAAAATATTTGGACGTAAGAAAAAATCCAAACTTAGTTTATTTTTGGTGTGATGCCAATACCATACAAACGATTTGTGTAAGTAGTATGTCTCAAATAAAACCTACTTGGAAAAAAGACCCAACGGCAAATTACGAACTCTGTGAGCCGTCCATTTAGTGGCAGAAATCTATTACCCAAATCATAGTTTTTTTAACTACATACCAGCCTATTTTCCTATTTTTGTGTTCAAATACATTTAAGCACTCACAAAACACCTCAACATTACTTAATGAAATCTATTGACGTTTGTCTGACTCCCGAATTATTTCATTTACACAAAATCGAAAACAGTATTGTTGTTGTTACTGATATTTTTAGGGCTACGCCCTTGTAGCAGTTGCTCGGCTCTGCCAGATAACGATCATCGCCAGCCCTCTGAGCGATGCCTGCCAATCGTTTGATTTTCGTTTTATAATACCATCTGCTTTCTGCTCCCAGCATTGATGCACTCAATAACTTCAAAATAATTGACGAAAGAGTAAGTAGCAACAGCAACGTCTTTTTTAATGCTATCAAGCACAACACTGGCAAAAGGTAGCCACAATATGTATTGTGAATTTACACAATTTAGAAAATCTATTCTGCTCTGTGGCAATAAAACACAAACCAACATAAGTATTTTATACATATTCAACAAACATTTTTTATTTTAATAAGTTACCATGAGTAGATATTAAAAAGTAGTACGTTTTAATTTTAAATTTTTACAAACTAAATTTATGAAAAAGTCGCTTTTGTATTTCTTATTATTCACTATATCTATTCAAATGCTTCATGCACAAAAAGTGCGTATAAAGACATCAGAGGGTACTATTATCGTTGAGTTATATGCCCAAAAAGCCCCTATTACGGTTGCCAATTTTATGCGTTATGTAGATGAGCAACGCTACGATGGTGGCAAGTTTTATCGTGTAGTACGGTTGGACAATCAGGCCAATAATGCTACCAAAATTGAGGTAATACAGGGCGGTCTTCAAACAGATTCTACCAAAATGCTTCCTACTATTGAGCAAGAGACAACGAATAAAACTGGAATTTTGCATTTAGACGGCACCATATCAATGGCCAGAGTCAAGCCCGAAAGTGCTGCATCTGAGTTTTTTATTTGTATCAATCCTCAACCAGAACTTGACTTTGGCGGCAAGCGCAACCCCGACTGGCAAGGCTTTGCCGCTTTTGGTAGAGTCATAAAGGGCATGAAAGTGGTACGCAAAATTCAGATGGGCGAAACAGGCACACCTGCCCCTACAAATGCCTACTCCAATCCAACCCAATATTTAAAGAATCCAATCATTATTAAAACAATAAAACGAATAAGTAGTGAATAGTGAAAAACGAATAACATTACAATTAGTTAATAATCAAGTATTCAAAACTAATACGGTGTTTTGATTTTGATAACTTACTGATTAACAGCATTGTATTTAACTCACGACACCATACTATATACTCACGACTCCTTATTTATGGGCAACTACTCAAAATGAACACTGAATAGCGTATTTTCTTATTATTTACATACAATCAAACCCCTTAATTTATGCAAAAAACCCTACTATCGTTGCTTATAATGTGCTGGGCCACATTTGGGCAATCGCAAACCAAAGTAATTTCTGGCAAAGTTACCGCCCCCGACAACGACTTGGTGCCTGGCGTAAACGTGCTTGTGAAAGGCACAAACGTAGGCACAAGCACCAACGCAGATGGTGCGTACCAAATCAGTGTACCGAGTAAAGGTGGCACGCTTGTGTTTTCGTTTATTGGCTACAAAACAACGGAGGTAGAAATCGGAACTCAAACTACTGTAAACGTACAGCTACAAGCCGATTTGGTCAATTTGAATGAAGTTGTCGTAACTGCCAATGCCATTGTACGTGAAAAAAAAGAACTTGGATATGCAGTTGCGACCATTGGCGGGGCAGAGCTTATCAAAGCCCGAGACCCTAATTTGCTCAACTCTATGGCTGGCCGCATAGCTGGTGTCAGAATCTCGCAACAGTCGGGTACGGTAGGTGGCTCGAGCCGTGTGATGATTAGGGGTGCTAACTCTATTTCGAGCGCAAGCGAACCGCTGTTTGTTGTGGACGGTATGCCAATATCTAACTCTTCGTTTAATAACTCAGAAACAGATGTAGTAACAGGCGGAGTAGATGTAGGAAACCGTGCAGGCGACCTAAACCCCGACGACATCGAAAACATGACAGTACTAAAAGGTGCGGCGGCATCAGCGTTGTATGGCTCTCGAGCCCGCAATGGCGTAATCGTGATTACGACCAAACGTGGGAAACAGGGTGTAAAAAAAATGAATGTAACCGTCAATTCATCGTATCGTACCGATAACGTACTACGCACACCAGATTTACAGACAGAGTACGCACAAGGTAACTTGGGGGGCTATAATCCCCAACTCGGCAACGGCTGGGGACCCAAAATATCGAGTATCACTGGCACAGTAAAAGACTACAAAGGTGAAGATGTGCAAGGGTTGAAGGCTTATCCGCAGAACTGGGCTAATTTTTTTCAGACAGGACAAACGATGATAAACAGTGTATCGCTCGATGGCGCAAATGACCAAGGCGATTTTAGAATTGGTTATACAAACTTACAACAAACGGGAACTGTACCCAACTCTGAACTATCGAGAAATACGTTTGCTATCAATGCTGGTAAAAAAATCACAAGCCGACTTACATCGAGAGCTTGGGTAAACTATGTAAGAACTACAAGCGATGGCCGCCCGCAGCAAGGCTCAAATACAACCAATATCATTTCTACAATTCTGGCAGGAACTCCCATAACAGTAGATATCAATGAGCTGAGAAACAATCTCTTTGCACCCTCTACACAGGCCGTTCCAGCAGGCTGGACAGGAGACTTGGCTCGGTCGATAGACTTAAATGGAGTACAGAACAACCCTTATTTTGTAACAACTTTCAATCGGTTTTCAAACTCTGTTGATAGAATCTACGGAGGCACAAGCCTCGGCTATGACATTACGCCGTGGTTTAACCTAACAGGACGAATTGGCACAGATTTTTTTACTGAAAACCGCCGCTCTGTAACCCGTAAAGGTACTCGTGGACGTTTGAATGGGCAGTTTGATACTAACGATATTTTTGAGCGAGAACTCCAAACAGACCTCCTCGCAACGGTCAGCCGTAAAATTAGCGATAGCTGGTCGTTTAAGGGTATAATAGGGCATCAGTTCAACCAGCGGACAATTCGCCGTTCAAGAGTTCAGTCGGAGGGTCTGAATATCGACCGCCTTTACACTTTCGCAAACGCTCAATCAAATGTAGCCTCAAATTTTTATAGCCGCAGAGATATATTTGGTACTTACGGGGATTTTAGTTTTGATTTCAAAAATTATTTATTCTTAAACGTTACAGGCCGTAACGATTGGTCTTCGACATTACCCGTTGCCAACAACTCTTACTTTTATCCATCGGCCAGTGTTTCGTTTGTGCTAACGGAGGCTTTCCCAAATTTGGATATTGTCAAAAAAGACATTTTGAGTTATGCTAAACTTCGTGCCAACTACGCCAATGTAGGTTCTGACGAAGACCCGTACCAGTTGTCGTTTACTTACAATCCACTCACGCAGGCCAGCGATATTTATACTTTTAATATTCTGTACCCAATTGGTGGCGCATCAGCTTTTGGTGCAACTAATATTTTGCCACCAACCAACCTAAAACCACAACAACAGACATCAATGGAAATTGGTGCAGAATTGAAGTTTTTTGGTGGGCGCATAGGGCTTGACATGACCTACTACAAAACACTCAACTACGACCAAATAATATCAATCGCAGTACCTCAAAGTACTGGCTATGCAGCCAAACGATTGAATATTGGCGAAATATCAAACCGAGGTTTTGAAGCCATGCTCACTGTTACGCCACTCAAAACTCGCTCTGGCCTACGCTGGGACGCAGCTTTTAACTTCAATCGCAACATCAACCGCATAGAGTCATTGGCACCAGGTCTCAATGAGTTTATAGTAACGTCTGGCGATGGATTTGGTATTTTTGTTGCCGCTCGTCCCGGCGAAACCTTCAATATTCAAGGTGTAGGCTGGCTCAGAGACCCAAATGGCAATATTGTCATCAATCCTACTACGGGTTTGCGGACACCGGGCCCTCGTAAATTGTTAGGTGCAATTTACCCAGATTGGACACTCGGTATCAATAACTCGTTTTCTTTCAAAGGCTTTGACCTCAACTTTTTGATAGACATCAGAAAAGGTGGCGTTGTCAATTCGCAAACGGTGAGCATTGTACGAGGAAGTGGCTTGGCTGCCGAAACAGCTATCAACAATCGCACACCGTTTATTGACCCTGGCGTAGTGCGTAACGCAGACGGTACATTTAGCCCCAATACCACACCAGTAGCGAGTATTCAGCAATATTGGAGTCAATTAGACAATTCGAGTAGTCCCGAAAACAATACATTTGATGGTTCATACAGCAAGCTACGTGAGGTACGATTGGCTTATAATTTTCCTAAATCTATCGTAAACAAAACCCCATTTGGGAGTGTTTCATTGGGTGTAGAAGGTCGTAACTTATGGATTATCAGCTCTAACGTTCCACATATTGACCCCGAAGCCAACGTACTGGGTACAGGACTAATCGGCGAGGGCTTAGAGCGTGGTAGTATTCCGAGTACTCGTACCGTTGGTGCCAATTTAAGACTTACATTTTAAAGTAAAATTAACAAAAATAGATATGAAAAAAATAATAGTAGCCGTGGTGTTGGCATTTTCGACAACGGCATGTTTCAAAGATAGCGACATAAACATCGACCCAAATCGCTCTACATCGGTCGATGCCTCTCTGCTGTTTTCGGGGGCTTCAACCCAGCTTTCGTTGTTGCGAGTAGCCGAACTCACATGGCCTGTGGCCTTGATGAACCAAATGTGGTCGTCGGGCGGGCGTTGGGGACTGGCACAGGCACAATATGACCAAACTCGTGTGCGGAGTGCGTGGGGGCGCACCTACACTGATGTACTCAAAAACCTAAGTGTGGCCATAGACGTAGCGCAAGCCTCGCAACCAGTAAACAAAAACGCAGTTGCCCAGTGTAAAATTATGATGGCCTTTGCTTATGCTCAAACATCATTACTTTGGGGAGATATTCCGTTTTCGGAAGCAGCAAATGGTAAGGTAGATTTTCCAAAATTTGACCGCCAGCAAGACGTACTCAATGGCTGTATAGCAATGCTCGACGAAGCATTAGGGCAAATTGATGTAAACAGCAAAGGTATTGTTGCTCCCAACGACTTATATTATGGTGGCGATATGGCCAAATGGCGCAAATTTGCTAACTCGCTCAAAATGAGAATCATGTTTTCAATGCTTGATTCTGACCCATCGAAGGGAGCAGCTATCGGCCAACTGGTTGCGAGTGGCAATATGATTTCGTCAAATGCCGATGCCATGCAGTTTAAGTATTACAACCAACCAGGTCGTCAGAATCCACGTTTTTCATTTACTGCCATCTTCCGTGGCGGTGTGCAGTCCGACTGGTATTGTTCAAAGCCTGTTTATGACCTATTGGTATCTTTGAAAGACCCCCGTATTCCATATTTTTATCAAGTTGGCCCAGCGGCAGCCCCTAACGAATTTATCGCACTTGGCCCAGTAGAGACTTTTAGCACTAAGTCGGCCTTGGTAAATATGAATTTGCTCAAAGCCGATTTGCCAGAAGTATCGTTTTCATACTCCGAGCAGTTGTTGTTTGAAGCCGAGGCTATTGCACGCGGCTTTGCACCTGGTGGCTTCGCTGCCGCTACCACTCGTTTGCAAGCTGGAGTGCGAGCGTCGCTGTTGTCGCTCGAAGTACCACAGGCACAAATAAACGCTTATGTTGCTACCCTACCCGAGCTGACAGCTACCAATTTTAGAACCGTTTTTGCTCAACAACAATACTTAGACTTGTTTATGCGCCCCATTGAAGGCTGGGTACAACATCGTAGGTCAGGGGCAATCGGCCAAGAGATTCCTGCAATGACAACTCCAACTGGCTCGCCTGTTAGTGGCTTAGTTCGTCGGTTGCTTTATAGAAGCGAAGAAATAAACTCAAACCCCAACACTCCTACTGGAATAGCACTGGACACTCCACAGTGGTTTGACAAGTAAAAGTTTTTTGAAAAATAATTACGCCCCCCAAATAGTGGCACCACCCAATGAGTGATGCCACTATTTTGTTTTTCTGCAACACTACCGCCTTTTTTTGAGTTGGCTTCTGCAATGAATGGCCTCAGAATAATTGGCACTTACTTGAAATATTTGGTCTGAAAATCTATCGGCAACTGTATCGCCCCAGTTATCAAGTAGAAAATCTAAAATTGCTCTAATTTCGTCTTGTGCTTCGCTTGACCAAATTATTTGGTAGTCCATTGTTGCATTTTTTCTTTTAGCTCATTGGTCGTAATACCCTCCCACCTGCCTTCTTGTGCTTCTTCTGAACGATTTTGTAGGTCAATTAAAAATGCAGGGGAATAATTTTGTTTAACTTGACGATTTTCAAGAAAAATAAAAAGGGTCTTCTCTAAATCTTCCAAATCAGTTTCTTCTGTAATTAAATCTACTTGTCGGTGTATTTTTTCTCGTAATTCAACGGCTGCCATAGTAAGTAGTTGTTTTTGTTTATACAAATATACTGATTTTTGAAATTTATGCAAATTGTTACTACTCAGGTTGTAATTTGATAATTTGAGAGAGGTATGGGAGTACCTCAAGTTTTCTTTTGAGAAGCGTATCAATGACAGAACGAATGGT
>JAYVJH010000541.1:0-7226 GCA_043769455.1 Runella sp.
TCTCAAAATGACCCCAAATCAATTAATAATTCCATATTCATTGAGCAATTCATGCCTAATGATATGATTAACGCAGCTTAAATGGCTGACATATTGTTATTACCTGAAATTAATTTTAGAATTCCAGCTTCGTGTTTTTTCTTCATCTCTTGAAGAATTGGTTCAGGATATTTTACTACATCATTAGTTTCCAAATGATGATTTGCACATAAAAGCATTAAATTTCCATAACTTCTTCGATAGTCGTTGTTTGATTTGGTGTTGAACCTTTGACCACCTGGTTCAGCAGCTTCAATATGACAAATATTTGAAAAATTTATTTCACTATGCGAACTCAATAAAGTTATATTACAACTTGGAAAAGCACATTGATTACCTGATAAAGCATACAAACGCTTAATTGTTTTTTCGGTAATATCTCTTGCTTTACTTTTTGCCATTTTTTTTGTGTTGCAAATCTACACTTTTATGCTTAAAAATGTTAGTCAAAGAAGTGTGATTTAGCTCTTAATTTTCGACTTCGTAGGGTCTGTCCTAAAATGGCACACAACTAATCTCAACCAACTATCATTTCAACCCCCACAGGCACACCCCCAAAAACAGCGTTGCCTGTAAGTTTGTCCAAAAGGGTTTCGTCAGTTATATCATTTACACTTACTCCTGCGTGGGCTTGGGCTATGTCGAGGCGTGTACCTTGGCGGTTGTGGCCGTAGCCGTGAGGCAAACATACCACGCCACGCATCATTTTGTCGGTCAGTTCGGCAGGTACAAACAACTCCCCTACCCTCGACCTGATGCTGATAGTTGCTCCCTCAACTACGCCACGCTGGGCAGCATCTTCGGGGTGTATCAACAACGTACATCGATTGCGGCCTTTGACTAATCGCTCAGAGTTGTGCAGCCACGAATTATTGTCTCGTAAATGTCGGCGATTGATGAGCATGAGGTCAAAAATAGCATCGGTTTGGTTGTTGTCAAATGTCTCGTTTATTCGTTCCATGTCTTTGAGCATAGGTGCTGGGGCGAGATTGATTTTTTTGTCGGTCGTTGTCAATCTTGCTGGCAAACAGGCTTGTAGCGGCCCCAAATCTATACCATGCGGATTTTGGCGTAGGGTTTCTAAGTCTAATTTATGCGGGCCGAGTTGCAAACCCATTTCCATTTTTAGGTGTGGGTCTTGTGGTTCAAAATCAGGGCTATAATCGTCCGACAATCTGGCTGTCAGTTCTTGTAATATTTCCCAGTCAAACTTTGCCCCTTCGGCTTTTTCAAAAAGTGGCTCAGAAAACCGTGTTACGTTTCTGATAGCCAAGGCGTTAAATGTCAAGTCGTAGTGTGCTACTTCAAGGCCGGTGGCGGCAGGCAGTATGATATTGGCATGGCGGGTTGTTTCGTTGAGATAAATATCTATCGAAACCATAAAGTCAAGTTGCTCAAAAGCCACGTCCAACTGCCGCCCGTTGGGGGTTGAGAGTATCGGATTGCCACAACTCGTAATCAATGCCCTGATTTTACCGTCGCCTTCGGTCGTTATTTCTTCGGCCAAACAAGCCACGGGTAGCTCTCCCATAAATTCAGGCAAACCACGTACTCGGCTCTCGAAACGGTTGTAGCGATTGTATGGCTTGGCGTTCATCAAAATATCTAAGGCTGGTAGCGTAAACATAGCACCGCCCTCGTTGTCAATATTGCCCGTAACGACATTGAACGCATTGAGCAACCACTGACACGCCCCACCAAACGCCTGTGTCGAAAGCCCTATTCGGCCATAAGCTACCGCCGACTTGGCCGTAGTAAAGTCTGCTACAATTTGCCGAATAACTATTGCCGATACACCTGTTTGAACGGCTACTTTTTCGGGTGTGTAGTTGGCCACGGCTGCTTTGAGGTCGTCTATTCCTTTTGTGTAGTTGGGTATTTTGTCTAATTTTTCTTCAAAAACAACTTGTAACATTGCCAACAATAAAAATACGTCTGTGCCTGGCCTTACAAAGTGATGTTGGTCTGACTTTGCGGCGGTTTCGGTAAATCTTGGGTCAATTACTACAACTTTTCCACCACGTTGTTGAATGGCTTTGAGGCGATTGGCTACGTCTGGGGCTGTCATGATGCTCCCATTTGAAGCAATCGGATTGCCACCCATGATGAGCCAGTAGTCGGTGCGGTCTATGTCGGGAATGGGCAACAAAAACGGGTGGCCAAACATCAACCAACTCGCAAAATGGTGCGGTAGCTGGTCAGTCGAAGTAGCTGAGTAAATATTTTGTGTTTTGAGGGCTTTCATCAAACCAGTCCCCGCCAGGTACGTGCCAGAGTTATGCACAGACGGATTACCAGCATACATAGCCACGGCATTGTTACCGTATTGGTTCTGAATGGCTTTGAGGTTTTTGGCCACTTCGTCCAACGCTTCGCTCCAGCTTATTTGTTGCCAGCCATCGGCAGTACGTCTGAGCGGGTATTTTAGTCGGTTTGGGTCTTCGTAAATATCTTTGAGTGCTACCGCTTTGGGACAAATATGGCCACGGCTAAAAGGGTCAGCTTTGTCGCCATTGATGCTAATTACCTCATTGCCAATGTATTTTATTTCTAAGCCGCAGATGGCTTCGCAGAGGTTACAGGCACGGTAGTGAGTTTGGGTGGTCATGTTGCGGTTTGGTTTTGTATGTAAAAATAGACAAAGTATTTATTACAAAAAAATCAGTCATAAAAAAGCCACTGCTTCTGTTGGGAGCAGTGGCTTTTTTATGGGTAATGGCTATCTTACTTTATGGCCACTTTCATGTCCTTGGCCAATACAATATAGTCTGCCATAACTCGACCAGCTTCTGTCAAATATATATCTTTCTTTTTCTTCTTTTTGGCTGCTGGTTTCGGGGTAACTTCGGCCACCGTAGCATCGGCATCTTCGTCTTCTATGTCGAGTTTCAGAATAGCTTTGTATTTTTTGTCTGCTTCTTCTTTTTCTTTTTTGCGTTTTACCTCTTGCAACGACACAACAGTGTTTTCTCGTGCCTTGCGCTCGTAGTCGATTTGCTCTACTAATTGTTTGAGTTCAATGTCCGATTTCAAACGATTTTGGTAGTTGTTTCTGAGTTTAGAAACCTGTTTTTCGCTTACAAATTTAGTCAAATCAAACTTTGAAGTAACAATCTGGTCCCATGGCAAGGCTGTTGGTTCTGAGGTTTCGCCAAATTTTTCGGCACTATACCTCGACGGTAGCTCAATGTCAGGCGTTACGCCTTTGCGCTGTGTACTGCTGCCATTGATTCTATAAAACTTCTGAATCGTAATATTGACCTGACCCAGTTTTTCTTGTTCTTTGGGAAGCCATTGATTCAAATCCACCATTGTTTGTACTGTACCTTTGCCATAGCTTTGTTCGCCAATAATTACTCCCCGTTTGTAGTCTTGGATTGCCCCTGCAAAAATCTCAGAGGCCGATGCACTAAAACGGTTGGTCATCACGGCCAGCGGTCCGTCATAGCCTACGCTTGGGTCGGTGTCGGTATAAACTTCGATTTCGCCCGACGATTCTTTGACTTGTACCACTGGCCCACGAGGAATAAAAAGCCCTGTGAGCGATATGGCCTCGGTAAGTGAGCCTCCGCCGTTGTTGCGTAGGTCAATAATCAGACCGTCAATATTTTGGGTTTTGAGGCTGTCAATCATTCTCTGAACGTCTCTCGTTGTGCTATTGAAGGCTTTTTCTCGTTTATTAGCCCCTTCAAAATCACGATAAAAAGACGGCAATTTAATTACCCCAATCTTAAAATCACGTTTGTTTTGGTTGATACTCACCGTCTCGACAGTTGGTCGTTGGTCTGTCAAAACCACTTTTTCACGTACCAATCTAATTTCTTTTGGTGCATCGGTTGGTAGTGCATTGGCCGACACCAACTGCAAACGAACAACAGTACCTCTCGGCCCTTTGATTTTTTTAACAGCATCGTCCACATACCAACCAATGATATCTTCAAATTTACCGTTATCGCCTTGTGCTACACCCACAATCTTGTCGCCAGCCGTTACCAATTTACTTTTATAGGCCGGCCCGCCTACTATTACCTCTACTATTTTGATAAAATTACCGTCTTCACGTAGCAACGCTCCAATACCGTCTAATTGCTGAAACATACTCTGCTTGAAACGATCGGAATCGGCTGGTGCAAAGTAGCGAGTATGTGGGTCGAGTACATCGCAAAACGAGTTCATGTACATCTGAAAGACTTGCTCGCTCTTAATTCGCCCTAAGTTTCGGTCACGAAGTCTATACCGTTCTTTGAGTACAGTTACAATCGAGGAGTCGGCTTTACCCGCAATTTTGAGTTCGAGGGCTTCATTTTTGATTATTTTTCGCCACATATCGTCCAAATCTTCTGGTGTTTTCGACCAAATGGCTTTTTCTCTGTCCACATTCAGCGACTCGTCGGCAGTGTAGTCAAATGGCTTGTCTAAGAGTTGAGAGATAAAAACAGACCGCTCTTTGTAGCGTTTTCTAAATGTATTATAAATCTCATAAGGTGCTTCGAGCCGACCAGTGCTAAGATAATCGTCTAATTGGTTTCTATATTTTTCAAAATAGGCAACATCTGTCCCTACCAAGTATAGTTTGCTTGGGTCTATTTCTTTCAGATAATTGTCATACATAGCCGTTGAGAGCGAGTCATTGAGCGTAAATTTACGATAATGGTAGCCCGCAAAAATTTTGGTGATATACGACTCCACTTTTTCTTGCGAAAGTGTGGGTTTGAGGTCGTCATCGGCGGCGGCAAAAGGTGCTTCGACCATCGAAACAATAGTTTCGTTGTTGCCACTTTGCCATATCGTTGTTGATATAATTGCGGCAGGAACTAAGGCTAAAAGATAGTATTTCATTTTCATTTAATTTCTAATAATTCTACTTCAAAAACTAAAGCTGAGTAAGGTTTGATTTCGGCACCAGCAGCACGCTCGCCGTATGCAAGGTTGTACGGAATAAAAAACTTCCATTTTGAGCCAAGTGGCATCAGTTGTAGCCCCTCAACCCAGCCCTGAATAACCTGCGTAACACCAAACTCGGCAGGCGTACCCCGATTGACAGAACTATCAAAAACTGTACCATCAATCAACGTGCCATGATAGTGTACTTTTACGGTGTTGGTTGGGGCTGGTTTTGCGCCTTCGGCGGCTTTTATTACTTCATATTGTAAGCCACTGGGTAGCGTTACTACGGTTGCTTTCTTTTTATTTTCTGCCAAAAACGCTTCGCCAGATAGCTTATTTGATTCATATTTTTTGGCCTCTTCGGCTTGGCGTTTGGTACTTTCGGCAGCTTGTTTTTGCTGCATTTTCATTCCAAATTTATTCAAAACCATACCTATTTGTTCATCGCTACATGCCATAGGTTGTTTTTTGATGGCATCTTGAAGCCCTCTTGTCAGAAGATTCAGATTCAAATCGCTTAGTCCTTGATTTTGCAAATTTTTGGCAATACTCACACCAATAGAGTAAGCAACAGAGTCCATTTCGGTAGCCATTTTTGGAATAGCGTTGGCGGCAGTAGCTGGTTTGGTAGTTTTAGCAATTTTGGCAGGAGTTACTTTTTTGACCTGTGCAAACGACTGACTGATAGATAATATAACGAAGACGGCGAAAATCGAAAGTTGTTTCATTGAATGTACTATTGTTGTTGTTTTGTAAATATTTTGATAGTGTTTGTAAATAAACGAATTTTTGTTGTAAAATAGTTTGTCTAAGCCTATTATTTAGTTTGAATGGTCGTTTTTGTTGTGTGAGTGCCTTTATTACATTTTCAAGAATCGGCTTTTGAGCTTTCTATGTAGTCATCTTTCATACCTGCATCTTCAATTAAGTTGGCGGCTTTGAGTTTATTGTACTGAATTACACAGCGGCGTAGTTGTTCGTTTAGAAATATTCTTGACACGCCCTCTACAAAAAACTTTTTGGTTCGTCCATTTGGGTTAAAGTCTTTGGTATAAGTTACATCATAAACATACGCAAACGGAATAAAGCCCAACAACTTTGACCGCCGCCGCCGTACCATTATCGAGGCATAGACTTCGGTTTTGGGGCGGGTCTTGATTCCAAAACAAATACCAAACGTGCGCAAGTCGAGTTCATTACAAAACTTGGCAAGTTCTAATTTTAGATTCAAAGCCGACTCCGAGTCGTCTTCTACCTGCCAGTTGAGTTCGTTGGCAGAGTGCCGAACATTGATATTATACTTAAACAACAAATTGCTCCACTCTGTTCTAAATTCGTCTTCGATTCCTTTTATAATAATTGACTTCCAGGGGGTTATACAAATTTCACTAATGGCAGACGTTTGGCATAAGTCGCAAACTTCTTTCAAAAAATCAACTCCAAATAATTCATTTCGTTTGTATATACCCAACCATGTTTTGCTACCATACCGATTGAGCCCTTCATAGTATGGCAACGAGAAAGCGGGCAAATCAAATGGCGATTCTGGTATTATTGATTTCTCTGTTACTATTTTTGTAAATAAAGTAGTTGGATTGATTTCGTTATCGGTCAATATCAGCGTTTCAAGTTTTTGGCAAGTAGCAACTATATCAGTCGAGCGTATCAAAGATAGACATGGATAAACCTTGTTGGTTTTGGGAACACGCAAGTACAAGTGCCAGTAGTCTGGTATTGTCGAAGTTACAAAATTGAGATGACCCGAAAAAAGCGGCGAAAAACTCTGCTGGGCATCTGAAATATTGACTTTGAGTAATGGTTCTGTTTCAAAACCGTCAAAAATATTTTTATAAATACCCTCAGTAAGCCAGTTCCCTGTCTGAAAAACCTCCTCAACCATGTACGAACTCACGATATTGGGCTTGGTGTTGTCGTCTATTTCAAAGTTAAAATTGAGGGCTTTGGCTTTTTGTTCAAAGCCCTGTATAAAATTGCGAGGTAGGTTAAAAATCATCTGCTGGCGTAGCCCAAAACGCACTTTATAAACCTGAAACTCGTTGGCCGTTTCAAGAATAGTTTTTAGCTCGGCAAGCAACACAACGCCTCCCTTAAAATTGATACGCACAGTATAAAAATCTTTCATCGGTATGGTGGTTGATAGTCTGGTAGCAAAGTTAATGATATTACAAGGTTCTCAAAATGATTCTTAGATTCAAGTAATAAATGCAACTAACGAGGTTATCACAGAACATTTAATTGAAAGACAAAGAAGAAGCGAACTTCCTCCTTGTCTTTACTAA
>JAYVJH010000542.1:0-5845 GCA_043769455.1 Runella sp.
TCTCAAAATGACCCCAAATCAATTAATAATTCCATATTCATTGAGCAATTCATGCCTAATGATATGATTAACGCAGCTTAAATGGCTGACATATTGAACTTAGAACATTGTATTTAACTCAACACACGATACCATATACCCACGACTACCTATTTTCTTTCAAAAACTTTTTCTCCTGCCACGTAAGTTTTAAGTACTTTCAATTCTCTAATTTCGGAGGCTGGGGCGAGCATTAGGTCTTTGTCGAGTACTACAAAATCGGCATCTTTGCCTACTTCAATACTACCCCGTTGTTTTTCTTCAAAATTGCCGTAAGCAGCCCAAATCGTCATTGCTCGTAGGGCTGTGGCTCTGTCAAGGGCATTGTCTGACTGATAGCCACCTGCTGGCCAACCTTTGGCATCTTGTCTAAATACTGCCGAATGAAAAGTATAAAATGGCGAAACGGCTTCGACTGGAAAATCTGTACCAAAGCTAATTATCTGGTTTTGAGCATATAACTGTTTGAAAATATAACCTGATTTCTCTCTGATTTTGCCCAACCGCTCGGCTGCCCAATACATATCTGAGGTAGCGTGTGTGGGCTGGACTGACGGAATGATGCCAAACTGACCAAACTTTGGCACATCGGTCGCATCAACTATTTGGGCGTGTTCGATGCGCCAGCGGCGGTTGTTTTTGGTTTTGAGGTATTTGGCATAGATATTGAGTATGAGACGATTGGCCGAATCGCCGATGCAGTGGGTGTTGGCCTGAAAGTCGCTGGTGGCGATTTGTGCTATAAATTTTTCTAACTCAGCGGGGCTTAATAACAAAAATCCACTGGTTTTTTCGTCGGCGTAAGGTTTGAGCAAACAAGCACCACGAGAACCCAACGCACCATCGGCGTAGAGTTTAAACGACCGCACATTGAGCCTGTCGGACTGGTAAGTGCCTTTTTTGAGGTATAAATCAACGTTTTCTTGACTGAGGCTCACCATTGGATATAGTCTAATTTTGAGTTTATTGGCTTTTTGTAGCTTGTCCATCAGCTCAATCACCTCTGGCGACACGCCCGCATCGCCCACGTTGGTCAGCCCCAACGAAAAACACACAGCCTCGGCTTTTTTGAGCATATTGGCTATCTCTTCGTCGGTAGGTTGTGGGTTTACGGCACGGGCGAGGCGCATGGCATTGTCTATTAAAATACCCGATGGCTCGTTGTTTTTCATAATCACTAAGCCACCCTCTACCTTAGTTTTGGCCGTAACTTGGGCAATTTGCAGCCCTTTTGAGTTAAGCCAAGCAGCATGTCCATCGACTCTGGTGAGATAAACGGGGTTTTTGGGAAAGTGTTTATCTAAAATAGTTTTGTCTGGAAACTGTTTGACCGCCCAGTCGTTTTGGTCCCAACCTCGACCTATGAGCCATACTTTTTCGGGGTGTTCGGACTGGTATTTTTTGAGGCGCTCTATGATTTCGTCTGTTGAAGTTGTACCTGTCAAATCGGCCTGGTCGAGCATTTGGCCCAATCCGTAAAAGTGAGCATGGGCATCGTACAAACCAGGAAAAATTGACTTATGGCCTGCATCAACGACCGAATCAGACTGGTATTTGTCAAAAATAGTGGCCGAATCGCCAATGGCAATAAATTTACCGTCTTTGACTGCCAATGTCGTGGCCGTCGAAAAAGTCGAGTCTGCGGTGTAAATGACGGCATTATGGACAATCAAATCGGCAGACTGCTTGCCGCCACAAGCTACCAGTGCCAGACAGACGGCGGTTATAAAAGTGTTTTTCATATTTGGTTTAGATAATAATTGGCATAAAATTACAAAAATTAAACAAAAACTAATCTCAAATCTGCACAATATGTTACAATCAAAAAATACAGAGTTTTACCTAATGATTGTTTCCTATTTCTTTGTTTTGAGCATAAAAGTTGAGATAAAAGATAAAAAATGTGGTACATTCGTACTTTACTATCGGCTATATTTTAACAATGTCCAATTCTATATCTCAACTCAACGACCCACAACACGCTGCCGTAACGCACGGCGAAGGCCCTCTGATGATTATTGCGGGCGCAGGATCGGGCAAAACCCGTGTACTTACTTTTAGAATTGCTCACTTGATAGAGTCTGGCGTTGATCCATTCAGAATATTGTCGCTGACTTTTACCAACAAAGCCGCCGGCGAAATGCGGCAACGTATTGAAAAACAAATTGGAATCGAAGCCCGAAATATTTGGATGGGTACTTTTCACTCTGTTTTTGCCAAAATATTGAGAATTGAAGCACAATATTTGGGTTTTACGTCTGACTTTTCGATTTATGATACCGACGATTCTAAATCGCTGATTAGGAGTATTGTCAAAGAACTGAACTTAGACGATAAAATTTACAAACCCAATGTGGTTTATAACAGAATTTCGGGGGCAAAAAATAACTTAATTGGCTACGAAGAATATTTAGCCGATAAACTCAGAATGGCCGATGATGCGGCAGCCAAACTACCCGAAATGGGTCGGCTTTATAAGATGTATGCCTTGCGATGTTTTCAAGCCAATGCCATGGATTTTGACGATTTACTGTTTTTTACAAATATACTGTTTCGAGATTTTCCTGCCGTTTTGAACAAATACCAACAAAAATTTAAGTACGTGTTGGTGGACGAGTTTCAAGATACCAACGTGGCGCAGTATCTTATTACCAGAAAACTATCGGCTGTACACAGAAACATTGCCGTTGTGGGCGACGATGCCCAGAGTATTTATGCTTTCCGTGGGGCCAATATTCAGAATATTTTAAATTTTGAAAGAGATTTTCCCGAAGTTACCATAGTCAAATTAGAAGAAAACTACCGCTCGACCCAAAACATAGTAAACGCTGCCAACTCGGTCATTGCACGAAATAAAACACAGTTACAAAAAACGGTTTTTACGAGCAACGAAGAGGGTATGCTGATTGATTTGGTCAAGGCATCGTCGGACAACGAAGAAGGGCGACTAATAGCGACTGCCCTATTTGAAGAAAAAATGAACAGCGGCCTCCGCAACACTGACTTTGCGATACTGTACCGAACCAACGCCCAGTCTCGGGCTTTTGAGGAGGCTTTGAGACGGCTCAATATCAAGTACAGAATCATTGGTGGATTATCGTTTTATCAGCGGCGAGAAATCAAAGACTTGTTGGCTTATTTGCGTTTTACGGTCAATCAAAAAGATGAAGAAGCCTTTAAACGTATTATCAATTTACCCAAAAGAGGCATCGGCGACACGACTGTGGCCAAAATAGTAGTAACAGCTTCCGAAAATCAAGTATCGGTTTGGGACGTAGTGAGCAACATAACCAAGTACATAACTGGCCGAGCCGCTACGCAAATTGACGGCTTTGCGGTGCTTATCAAGAGTTTTAAACTGATGATAGAAAAAGGCAAAGATGCCTACGACGTAGCCGCACACGTAGCCAAAACGTCGGGAATATTGAAAGAACTACACGAAGACAAAACCGTTGAGGGGCTGTCGAGATATGAAAACGTACAAGAACTCCTCAACGCCATCAAAGAGTTTACGGACAATGCCGAAAACGAAGATAAAAGTATCAGTGCATTTTTGCAGGCTGTGTCGCTACTGACCAACGCCGACCAAGGCGACGATGACGACGACAACGACCGTGTAACACTCATGACGATTCATGGAGCAAAAGGTCTGGAATTTAAGAACGTATATGTCGTAGGACTCGAAGAAGGGCTTTTTCCAAGCCAAATGATGCTCGAACGCCGTGAAGATTTAGAAGAAGAACGCCGTCTGTTTTATGTGGCTATTACCCGTGCCGAAAAACGACTGACGTTTTCGTATGCCGAAAGTCGCTATAATTGGGGGCGGTTGAATATGTGCGAACCAAGTCGTTTTTTGTTTGAGGTCGATAAAAAATTCTTAGCCACGTCTCGCAACAAACGAGAAGCCGCGGGTTTTGACGATTTTACCCAAAAGTCCGAAGCTACACCCATGTCGTATATTAGGCGAGTGGGCGGGCAAAAAAGTAGCCAGAATACAGGAATCAGTAATCAGTCTAAATTTCCGACACGTCCGGCTACTGCTGTAACTTCAAACCCCAAGCCTGCCCCTAATCCAACAACCAATGACCAACAACCAATAACCAATTTCGTGCCATCGGACACTTCAAAACTAACGGTGGGCATGAAAGTAGAACACCCCAAATTTGGTTTTGGCAAGGTCATTCAGACAGATTTTAGTGGTACAGAGCGCAAAGCCGTTATCAAGTTTGCTACTGCTGGCGACAAAACCCTTCTACTGAGTTTTGCTAAGTTAAGGATATTGGATTGAGGGTGAGGCTATTAAAACGATTTTGAGTTGCCCTCTAAAAGTGTGGTGTCGAAGTCTTGTAAAAATTCGGCCGTTATGGCTGAGCTTCGGGAAGAAAATACAGGATATATTTTACTTTCTTCAAAAATAGGGTCAAAAATTGGAAAGCAGACGATAGCCTCTACTTTTCGACTGCCAAATGATACACCATTTTCGATAAATATCTGGATCGTCATTCGTAATTGTTTGTATATTTCGGCTCTTTCGGCTTTTCTATTTTTGGCCTTAACAACCTTGATTTCAACAAAACAAAATACAAAATCATCGAAAATGGCAAAATCACACCGTTTTTGCCATTTTATCGTATCTTCAAACATACATTTGTCAATAGCCAGAAATGAAATTGTTTTTGCCGAAACGTTAAGCACCTGAAAATGCTTTTCGTTTGGCATAGGCTCGGCTTTGGTATAACATCGCTTGCTGTCTGATTCATCATAAACCCAAAATTCAACTGCCTGAGTATCCTCCAAACAAGTTCCGTTAATAACTTGTGGAAATGCGATTTCAATAGACTGTTTCATGTACGGGCAAACGGTAAATTTCTACTAATTCGTCAAACTCAATCTTAAAGTCTTCTGAAACCCCATCTAACTCATTTTCAGCAATCATACCTGTTTTTGGGTTTATGATAGCCCTTGCCGTACCATCTGCTACAAAATACGCAGCAAAATCATCAGGATTGAGCCACGACTCACGAGGTACGATTTTGGCTACTTCGTCTGCTTTGTCGGGGTGTTTTTGGGCGATTTTATAAGCAAAAATCAAATTGTTCAACGCTGCCAAAATATATGGACTGTGGGTAGTCATCAAGAGTTTATCTTGCTCTTTTGTACAACGATTGGCTAAATAATAAATGAGTTCCTTTTGTGTAATTGGGTATAAATTCAGTTCTGGCTCTTCGATAATGAAGCTATGATTGTATAACTTTTGTCTGTTAAAATACTCGATATAAACATTGAGTGGAATTAAAGACTGACAACCAGACGAGCTTTCTGATAAACTAATTGATTGATTATCATTGAAATAGACCCTATCTCTTCCATTTTCATGCTTAAAGGTGAGATTAAGTGAAACAATTTTTAATTCTGAAATATTTTTTCGAGCAATTTCATAATCAGCACCAAAATCGGTTATTGATTTTGGTAAAGCCACTTGATTTCTGATAAGCCCAAGCAATGAGTCTGATATGGCAGAAATCAAAAAGCGTTCGGCTGGAATATACAAAGGTAGCCCAGAGTAAAATAATTGTCTTGCTTGTGGCCATTTAGCAACAAATTTCTCAAATACCATCAAATCTTCCTGTACTCTTGGTGTTGGTATTAAACTGTATTCGCTTTCGATTTGATTTATCTCGCTATCACTTAAAGTTGTTCCAATGTGCCAAGGAGTTGTTGCAAAGGCGAAGTCATTATTTTTAAAAACATGAAACTGCCGCTCAACGAAAATATGCGCTTTGTTCAGAAACTCGTGCGGCTACAT
>JAYVJH010000543.1:0-4120 GCA_043769455.1 Runella sp.
GTATCACACATTAGATTTGTTATTTAAGTCTTTGATAAACAAAAATAACACCCCTGCTGGTTTTTACAAAGCCAGCACCATATTTATAGCACTACCCAAAAACAATACTTTTTTGGCCAAACTTATTGCTGGTGGCCAGCGGCAGGGCAACAATGTTAAAGATTCGTTTGTGAAAGAAAGATATTGTTTTCAGAACACCAAATTGTTGTATTATAAAGAAGATTACGCTGGTTGTGAGAGTTATTACGAAGCCAATAAGGGTACTTTTGTAATTTCTAATACACTCAAATACAGGACGTTGGGCTATGTGGCGGCATCGCTCTATAAACGTAAACAGTATGCCAAAGCTAATTATTATTATGGGCAAATTTTTGAAAACTGCGACCAAATGAAAACTACGGCCTCGTGGAGTTTTCACCCACAAGAAGAAGCCGATTGGCAAAAAACACTCAACATGGCCAAAACTGCTGACGATAAAGCAACGCTTTGGTTTTTGATGGCCTACAATTCTCTCGACCACCTGAGAGCGATGCGTGAGATTGCAAAAATAGTACCCAACTCGCCTTATTTGGACTTGCTACTGACAAGGGCTATCAATGACGAAGAAATACAGACGTTGGAGATTATTGCAGACAAAAAGTCTAATTATTCATTCAAATCAGGTAAAGTCAATGCAGGTCTTTTTGTGTTTGTCGAAAATCAAACACAAAAAAACAAAAATAAAGCCCTGTGGTACACTGGTTCAGGCTATTTGAATTTGCTCAAAGGCAACCTGACAAAAGCCAAGGGTTATTTTGACCAAGCCGAAAAACTCACTACTGATATGCTAACTCTGGAGCAGGTACGGCTCTACAAAACTATCGCTCACGTTCAGCAATATGAAAAATTGGACACTATTGCCGAAAATGACCTGCTGGCTGATTTGACGTGGTTGTTTAAAACCAAAAAATTAGAAAAACTAAGAATTGAAGGGGCGTTGAATTGGGCAAAAGACCGACTGGCCATGCTCTATCGCAGACAAGGCGAAGACCTCAAAGCCGAGTGTTGGGTCGATCATGGCTCGTTGTTGTTTTACGAAAAAATCAAGAACTTGGAGCGAATGGAGGCATTTTTGAAGCAACCCAATCTGTCGCCTTACTATGACTTTATCAAAAAACAATATGCTTACAAACTCAGCGATATTTATGAAGCGCAGGCTGTGGCTTGGACGTATTTGGGCGATACTGACAAGGCTTTAACGATACTGAAAACCAATAAAATTAGTCTTGCAGAGTTAAAAAGCGACCCGTTTCTGATTCATATCAAAGATTGCCACGACTGCGACCATGAGGCCAAAAAAGCAATGGTTTACAATGGTAATATGTTTCTTGAAAAACTACAACAGGCTATAAATAAAGGCAATAGTTCAGCAAAACCAGAAGAAAAAGCGGCGGCGTTTTTGAATGTTGCCAATGGGTTTTATAACGTAAGCTACTATGGCAATGGACGTGTTTTTTATGATAGTAAAATAGATGGCTCAACTCGCAACGAATACAACAATGGTCGTTTTGAGTATGAAGTCTATGGCTACCCAGAATCAACGAAGAGCGATATTTTTAGTATGAAATGGGCAAAAATCTATTACCAAAAAGCACTCGCCAGTAGCCAAAATCCTGAAACAAAGGCTAAATGTATCTTTATGTTGGCCAAATGTGAACAGAACGAATGGTATTTGGCCAAACCCAAAAACTACAAAGGCGATTTTAAGTCTGGTACAAACTTTGTAACTCTCAAAGCTAACTATGCCAATACCAAATATTATCAAGAAATTATCAAAGAGTGTGGGTATTTTAAGGCGTATTTGGCTAAGAAAAAATAAGATTGTAACTAAAATATTAAAAATAATACCGTAATTTTAAAATCTAATTCTAAAATTACGGTATTATTTTTGTAAAAATGCTCAAAAGACAACTTTTTCCAAAACTCAACTCGCTTATCACAGCTTTTCCGTGTGTGGGTATTGTGGGTGCTCGACAGGTGGGTAAAACTACGCTTGTTAAGATGTTGCAAGATAATCTGAATATTCCATCTCAATATTTAGATTTGGAACTACCCGAAGATAGACTCAAATTGACTGAGCCATCGCTTTATTTGTCTCGCTTGGCAGAGCAACTTATTATTATTGACGAAATTCAGTTGATGCCCGATTTATTTCCAATTTTGCGCTCGCTCATTGACCAGAATCGCCGTCCAGCTCGTTTTCTTTTACTTGGGTCGGCATCGCCTGCGCTACTCAGTCGTAGTGGTGAGTCGTTGGCAGGGCGAATTGTATATATTGAACTCAATCCTCTGACAATCAATGAAATAAATAAATCTGACTGGGAGAACCACTGGTTAAAAGGGGGCTTCCCAGAGGCGTTTTTAAGAGATTTCGATAATTCGTGGATATGGCGAGGTAGTTTTTTGAATAGCTATCAAACACGTGATTTGCCACAACTCGGCATGAGCGTATCGCCTATTGTCTTAGATAGATTACTTAAAATGTTAGCGGCTTTGCAGGGAGAGCTACTCAATGAGTCCATGATTGCTAAGTCGCTTGGTGTTGCTTCGCAAACGGTGGGGGGCTACCTCGATTTTCTTGAAAATAGTTATTTTATTCGTCGTTTGTATGGTTATTCTACCAATATTCGGAAGCGGTTGGTCAAAAATCCTAAATTGTATTTTAGAGATACAGGACTTTTACATCGTATTTTGGGAGTTCAGCAGGTGGAAGATTTATATGGACACCCATCAGCGGGCAACTCTTTTGAAGGCTATGTAGTCCAGCAAATTATTGCCTCGCTCAATGACAGTGTTACGCCCTATTTCTATCGTACTGCCGACGGCTCAGAAATAGATTTGGTATTGGTGAAAGGCATAGTGCCGTTGGTAAGTATTGCAATAAAGCTATCGAACAGCCCTAAAATAAGCAGAGGTAATACGTTGTCTATTAGCGATTTACAAACTAAATACAATTATGTAATTACACCATCGGCTGGGGACTATCCGCTCAAAGATAATCTCTGGATAACTGATTTGACAAATATTTGGGTACATTTAAAAGAATTAAAAGTTTTAGAAAATTAACCACTTACTCCTCCATCTCGTCCAAATATCCTCGATAAGCACGCTGTAATTCTTGATAAATTTTGGTATTGTTCTGAATCGTAGCCAATTCTAAGCCTTTCTTGTAAATGGCCTCTATCAATTCTTGACTTTTGTTCTCGGCCAATAACGTGGCGGCTTGGTAGTAGGTGGGCAAATAGTTGGGGTGTTTGTCCAATAATTCTAATAAATATTTTTCGGAAAGTCGGGCATCAACATTTATATATTCCATCGCCAAGGCATAGCCATTGAAAGGATCTGTGGGGTCTTCGTCATAAAACTGTTGTAAAAGCACAAGGCGAGAATTATTCATATAAAAAAATGTTATGCGTGCATACTACTTTTTAAATTTTGTCTATATTTGCAACAAATATCAGTAGTTATTTTCAGAATTAAATTCCAGCTATAAAATTACAATTATACGATGAAAATTTTAGTTTGTATCACAAACGTTCCCGACACAACCGCCAAAATCTCGTTTACCGATGGCGACACGAAGTTTAACAAAGCAGGTGTGCAGTACATCATTGGCCCCTATGACGACTATGCCTTGGCTCGTGGTGTTGAATTAAAGGAAGCATCGGGCGGAACTCTTACAGTTTTGAATGTAGGAGAAGCCGATAGCGACCCACAAATCAGAAAAGCGTTGGCTATCGGTGCCGACGATGCCATCAGGGTAAATTGCGACCCAAAAGATTCTTACTTTACGGCAGTTCAGATTGCGGCTTGCGCCAAAGACGGTGCTTACGACTTGATTTTGATGGGCCGCGAGTCGATAGATTTCAATAGTGGTGTAGTGCATGGTTTGGTGGGTGAAATGCTTGGTATTCCGTCGTTTTCGCCAGTCATGAAATTGGATATGACAGGTAATGTGGCCACATTTGCCCGTGAAATAGAAGGTGGCAAAGAATATTTAACAGCCCCATTACCGCTCGTATTAGGTTGTCAAGAACCCATCGCTGACTGGAAAATACCCAACATGAGAGGCATCATGACG
>JAYVJH010000544.1:0-8548 GCA_043769455.1 Runella sp.
TTTCATATATTTGTGTTGTTAAAAATCTGTATATTTATTTGTTTTTGGCCGATTAGAACCCTATATTCTAATCGGCCTTTTTTGTTGTGGTTATGTCGAATTATTAAATTTTTCCATTACATTTGTGTTGTGCAGTGCCAGCACTCTAAAAATCGGCTTTATAGCGACTGCATTGTTTCCACGACGTGCAGCCGCTTTTTTGTTGCCTATAAGCGGCTTATAAGCGGCTTGTAGCGGCTTTGGTTTGTATGTCGAGTAGGGCGTTTTCGGCTTCTCGTAGCATATTGGCCGTGAGCCAGTTGGTTACGGCCAACCAACCTATTTGAGTGGCCAATATGCCAATATACGCTTTGAGGCGGTCGGGGTCGTTGGGGAGGTGTTCGAGCATTTCGGCCTCCGTGGTGGGTGTGGGTATTTGCATGGTTTTAGCTTAGTTAAAAATCATTTCCTGGTCAATACTGTTACTTGTAATTTTGGCATAGTGTTTGACGTACTTTATACTCTCATGGCCTAACACACTTGCTACACTTTCGAGCCTCATTTTTAGGTCGTTTAGGCAATAGTTGGCAAGGGTTTTACGGGCTATTTTGGTAGTGAGGTTTATATCGAGTTTTGCGTACGCAGCCACTATTTTGAGGTTCTGGTTTCTTTGGGCATTGTTGCGGATTGGTAAGGCATCAATACTGCCATATTTGGTTATAATATCAATAGCTATCTGGTGTAGGGGCAATTCGTAAGGTTTTGATTTTGAACCTTTTGCTGTTTTTTCTCTATATCCTTTTATCCATACACGGCCATTGTGTTCTAAGATTTTATATTGTTTGGCCGAGTAGTCAGCGTGGTGCATACCCGTATAACAACAAAACACAAACATATCACGCTCCTCCTCCATGGCTTTGGCCGTTGTAGATTTGAGGCCAAAAGTGCCAAAATCTAAGGCGAGCATTTGTTTTACTTCGGCCTGTGTGAGGTGTGTGGTAATGTACTCTTCGTCTCGTGGTAGTTTTATACCTACCAAGGGGTTGCAGGCTACCCACTTTTGAGAAAGTGCATAGTTGAAAACAGACCTAAAAAAAGTAGCTATTTTGTTCGAGTAGCCAGTTTTGTACTTTGTTTTAAAATACTCGTTCATGGCCACAAAGTCGGTACGCTTATATTCGTTTAAATAAAGCCGTTTTATGTTTTTATGGACGTGGTAGGCTTCGATACATTTCAAAAACTTGTACTGGTTACGAACAGACGGCTTAGATAGCGTAAGGGCTTTTTCTTTGATGTATTTGTGGGCAATAACCGTAAAGGCTTCAAAGTCTTCGTTAGGGCTAAATACGGCTGCCATAATGCGTTTGGCAGTAACGGGCTTGTTGCCACGCTTGATGACATTGTAGGCTTCGTCAAAGTCTATCCTACTTTGATTGATACGTGCATTGAGGGCTTGACATTGAGCGTTGTTTGGCCGTATGTTTTGTTTGGTATTGTCCCAGTCGTTTTTATTGAGTTTGATGTTCAATGACTTTTCAGGCGCACGTGTGCCGTCCACCGTTACCCGTACATAAACTGTACCTTGGTCTTTGTTTTTCTTTGAATACCTCAAATGAAAAAATACCTCCATGCGGTAGTGATGGAGGCGTTTTGTTGTATTTATGTCTTGATTCATTTACCTTTGATTGTTTAAATGTTAATAATCCGATTACGCCCGTGGCCTGTTTCAGCAGTCCACGGGCTTTTTTTGTGGGTTTAAATAAGGCTTTCGACTGGTACATTAAAAAACCTTGATAACGCTTTGAGTTCAGACGTTACGGGTTCTTTTTCGCCCCGTAGCAGTTGGCCAAATCGTTTTTGGTTAATGTTTACCTTTTCATAAAACAGTTTGAGAGTTGGTTTAAAAGGCGTGCCTATGCGGTTTTCGTAGTCGCTAACGGCTTGCAATATTGTGTTTGTTTGTGCCATGATTATAAATATTGTTAATTGTCAATAAATGATTTCACAAAGTTAATAATTATTGACAATAATTCCAAACATTAAAAACAACAATTCTTATCATTTGTCAGTATATTTGAGCATGAATATTACAGAACGTATCAGACATATCAGAGAAAGTAAAGGATTAACCCAAGAAGACTTAGCAGAACAGTTTAATGTTACCCGTTCAAATTATGCTTATCTGGAAGGGAGAGGCGAAAAACTGACCATAGAGCAACTGCAAAAGATTGCTAAGGCGTTGGGGGTTGGTGTTAGTGAGTTGATGGGTACGGGTGAGGTTAAGAATAGCGCACGGGAGGCGGAGTTGGAAAAACGGGTAGCGGAGTTGGAGGACAGGGTTAATGATAAAGACTTGATAATAAGCAACTTGAAAGTTTTTATTTCGAGAATGATTAGGAATTTAAAAGATGATGTCGAGAATGATATTGTAAAATGTGCTTTGGAAAATAACATTGCAAAAAAAGAATCCTACGAAAAGTATATAATTGTCGAATTTTCAGAAAATGGGAGCGTAAAAAAATGGCTTTGGCAGTCGGTACGTTCAATGACAAGATTAGTAGAAAATGAAGATTTGAGTTTATTTATGTCCCAAGAGCAAATAGCAGAGGCGATTCATAAGTTAGATGAATATTCATTTATTGGTTTAGCAGATGCAGTTGATAGCGAGTATTTACCAAAATCTATTTCAGATGCATACCATTATTATTTAGATAATTTAGAGAGATATAATTAAATTAAATGTCAATAAGACACTTTTAAACATATACGCATGAATACGGCACAAATTATTTACGAACAGTATAAAGTACTACCCACAAATGTAAAGAACGAGTTGGTAGCACTTATCAATAAAGATAACGATGAGTACGTGCAGGTGTCCCTCCCATCTTTGGTGGAGGGTTTGCAAGACTTAAAACAGGTACTCGACGGCAAAAAACAGGGTAGAGATGCACGGGAGTTTTTGAGAGAGTTGAGAGAGGATTTAGCCAATGAATAAGGTTATCACCCTTGCAGAATTTGAAAAGCAGACAACTCGTTTGTGCCGCAAATATCGAACGCTCCTAAACGACATTGATTTACTGATAGACACCCTCACGACCGACTACACGCATGGCATACCACTTGGAGCAGGGCTTCGTAAAATACGACTTGGTACAGCCAGCAAAGGCGGAGGCAAAAGTGGAGGGTTTAGAGTAATAACGTATTTTGTAGAGCAAACAACGGAGGGCGACATTGTGTATTTGGTAACGATATTTGATAAATCGGAGGAGGAAAACATCAACAAAAAAGAACTCCTCAAAATCATAAAGAATCAATTAGAGCCGTCATAATTTAAGATACACTTTTTTCGATTCGGGTACACCGCTAACTATTTGATTATCAAAATTTTAATGATTTTAGATGACTAATTAAATGGTTTACAAGGGTACATTGTCGGGTACTCTTATAAAATTGATATTGTTAGAGTGCTGATTTTGAAATAATTGTAACAAACTAATGTAGTCCCAGCGGGATCACAAATAATCAAAAAAGCCTCAAATCACAACGATTTGAGGCTTTTTTGATTATGGTTATTTTTCGATTTAGTATTCTGATTGCATCACAAACTTAGCTACTTTTGATACTTACAACAAAAATGTGTAACTCATGAATTTACAACTAAAATCGTAACTTTACAAAATATTAGACTAAACAAAAAACCTACCGAAAATTTAAAACATGACTGAACACCACATTGAAGTAAAACGAACTGCCAGATATGTAACGTTGGGAGAATTGAACGAAAACACAAAAAATATATGGTTTGTACTGCATGGCTACGGCCAATTAGTGGAATATTTTATCAAAAAATTTAAAGTCTTAGACGACGGACAAACTTATATCGTTGCACCAGAGGCATTGTCTAAGTTTTATCTCAAAGGCGTGGGTGGTCGTGTGGGTGCATCGTGGATGACGAGAGACGACCGTGATGCCGAAATTGACGACTATGTCAGTTATCTAAACGATTTGTATGATTTAGTTTTGGAAAAAGTAGAGATAGAGCGACCAAAAATCAATTTATTGGCTTTTTCACAAGGAAATGCAACAATCATGCGGTGGCTCAACGATGGACACATAGAGTGCGATCGATTGGTACTGTGGGCTGCCTATTTTGGTAAGGGAATTGATGACGTAATTGCGCCCGATAAACTACAAAACATTAAAATTGACTTTGTGTATGGCTCGCACGACGAATATTTAACGCAAATTGACCTGCCCAAATATGTAGCTGAAATCAGGGTTGATTTGCCCCATGCCCGTGTACTTGAATTTGACGGAAACCACACAATAGACGTACACACGCTACAAGCCATAACGACAGAACTCTAAAAATTAGATTATTCGGGCAAGTCAAGTAATGTTTTGACCATTTTTTCAATATCTTTGGCCTTGTGGCTATCGCTGGTGCGCTCAAAGGCCAAAGCCAAGTTTCGCATTGTGCGCTTCACGATGCCGATATTGGTACAAGGTTCATAAAACGAGTCAGTGGGCTTGAGATTGAGCTGGCCTATAAAGTGGTCAATATCTGCTTTCATAAAAACCAGCCCCTTATTGAATACATTGATATAAAACTGCACATTGTCTTGCTTGTATGTCAAAATAAATAAATTGGGTAGATTAACACCATAAACGGGCATTTTGAGTTTTTGGGCTACAAGCATATACAAACAACACAACGAAATAGGATTGCCACGGCGACTTTCAAGCACGATATTTATCATTGAGTTGCTGGCCGAATGGAAGTTTTTGGTATTTGAGCCAAATTTGAGCGTGTTATAAAAAACGTAATTTAAGGTTTTGATTTGGTCTACAGGGTGCATTTCGGGTTTAAACTCACGCCAAGCTTCGACATATATTTGCTCAAAATCGTATTTTAGCTTCTCAAACGTCAAGTCGGGGTATTGATAGGTAGCCACAGCCCACAGCCCTTCGAGCAAGTCCATACCACCGCCATTGCGCCAGTTGGCAATTCGTTCGAGTACTTGTTCAAACTGTAAATCGTGGATTAGTTCTTCTATCTTTTGTTGAATTTTTGGATTGAATCCTGCCTCTTGGTACTCCATTTCCAGAAACGGAATAATGGCTTCGCCACGTTGCCGTATTTCTTTTTCGACCAATGTTGTTACCTCTTTGTCATCGTCGTCCAATAATGACACCAATGCTTTTATTTCTTGTTCTTTCATAATTTTAAAATATTTTTCAAAAACCACAATTCATTGACTATCAACACTTATTTGGCACATTGGTACATTGGTACATTGGCGTATCAACTCAATATTTGATGCCAAATTAAAAACAATTTTTGTACCCACCTCAATTTTTGTAATTTTGTTCTTCATTTTTTATAAACTTCATGAAAATATTAGTAACAGGCGGTGCTGGTTTTATCGGCTCCCATACAGTAGTTGAGTTGTATAATGCTGGTTTTGAGCCAATTATAGTAGATAATTTTAGTAATTCAGAAAAATCGGCTTTGGCAGGTATCGAAAAAATAATTGGTCAAACTATCAAACACTACGATACTGACTGCAACGATGCGGCGGCACTTGTTGATATATTTGAAAATGAAAAAATAGAGGGTGTTATTCACTTTGCAGCCAGTAAAGCTGTCGGTGAGTCGGTCGAAGACCCATTAAAATATTATGAAAATAACATTAACTCAACCATTATTTTACTCAAAATAATGAAACGGTTTGGAGTCAAGAATTTCGTTTTTTCATCTTCTTGCACAGTCTATGGCCAGCCCGACGTGCTGCCAGTTACCGAAACTACCCCACGTCAAGAAGCGGCCTCGCCTTATGGCAACACAAAGCGTATTTGCGAAGACATAATTCGTGACGTTGTGGCATCAAAAGCCAGTCTGAAAGCCATTGCCCTTCGGTACTTCAATCCAATTGGGGCGCATGAGTCTGCTGAAATTGGCGAACTTCCACTGGGTGTACCAAGTAATTTAGTGCCATTTATTACGCAAACTGCGGCAGGGATTCGTAGTAAATTAACCGTTTTTGGACAAGACTACAACACACCAGACGGCACTTGTATCAGAGATTTTATTCATGTTGTCGATTTGGCACAGGCACACGTCAGAGCCATCAAAAAACTTAGTGGCATTGTTGAGCCTGACTATTATGATGTGTTTAATGTTGGCACAGGCGATGGCGTGAGTGTACGGCAGTTGATTGATACTTTTGAAGAAATAAATAGTCTAAAACTCAACTACGAAATTGGGCCACGTAGGGCTGGCGACATCGAGCAAATTTACGCACAAGTAGATAAACTAAATAATGAAATGGGATTTAAGACCCAAATTACTCTTGCCCAAAGCCTCAAAGATGCGTGGCGGTGGCAACAGAGGCTGGGGCAAAAACAATAAATCACTTGAAATAATAAGCCCATTGCCAAATATTATTTTATAACTTAAAACAAGTATTGTTATGGCATACAATAAGTTCAAAATAGAAATCCTTAAAAGTCAATTTGGTTTATCAGTCCAAAAAAATGGGTGGCTTCCCAAACAATTTTCACAGTTTGATGCTGATTTGCGTTTGATAGAGACTTTACAAGAGGTTGTAAAAATTTATCTTGGAAGCGAAAAGGCACGTTCAGAGTTTCTTGTTGCACCTATTTTACAAGCACTACACAGAAAAAACCAAGAAAAGTTTTCTATTTTTTCGGGATATGAATTTAGTATTGACAAAAATAAAGGATTGACGGGTTTTTGCGACTTTATTTTATCGTCATATTTAGACAGTTTTATAGTCGAGGCACCTGTTTTTTTTATCGTTGAAACAAAAAAAACAGATATTGACGACAACGCCATTGCCCAATGTGGAGCAGAGATGTATGCCGCACAAATTTTTAATGAACGAAAAGGAAAACCACAGAAAGCTATTTATGGCTGTGTTACATCAGCATATAGCTGGGGGTTTTTAAAATTAGAAAACAATATCATTACCATAGACCCCAACTACGCCAGTTTAAGTTTTGACAATCCCTACCCAGTATTAGCGGCCTTGCAATGGATTTTAGAGCGTAGTTTGGCAAACTAAATGTAAATACAACGATAATAAAGAAGCCGTACAGACTCTGACAATTACAAAAAAAATGAACACTACAAAACAAACAATCTTAATCACTGGCGGTGCTGGTTTTATTGGCTCGCACGTAGTGCGGAGGTTCGTACAGACTTATCCCAACTATCAAATCGTTAATCTTGATAATTTGACCTATGCAGGTAATTTGGCCAATTTGACTGATATTGAGGCTGCGCCCAATTACCAATTTGTGAAAGGCGATATTACCGATACGGCTTTTATTGAAAAACTCTTTACCGAACATGACTTTACGGGCGTGGTACATCTTGCAGCCGAGTCGCACGTGGACAGGTCTATCAGCGACCCTATGGCTTTTGTGATGACAAACGTAGTAGGAACAGTAAACTTGCTGAATACGGCCAAAAATGCTTGGAAAGGCCGCTACGAAAGCCGTCGGTTTTATCATGTATCGACCGATGAAGTATATGGCGAGCTACACGACCCAACTGAGTTTTTTACAGAAACAACCAGCTACGACCCTCGCTCTCCGTACTCGGCTTCTAAGGCTTCGTCCGACCATTTTGTGCGGGCATATCACAACACTTACGGCTTGCCAATTGTGGTTTCTAACTGTTCAAATAACTATGGACCCAATCATTTTCCAGAAAAATTGATTCCGTTGATGATTCATAATATACTGAACAACAAACCATTGCCTGTTTATGGCAAAGGTGAAAATGTGCGAGATTGGCTTTTTGTGATTGACCACGCACGTGCCATTGATACTATTTTTCATGACGGCAATAACGGCGAAACCTATAACATCGGTGGCTGTAACGAATGGAAAAATATTGACTTAGTGCATTTGTTGTGTAAGCTAATGGACGAAAAATTGGGTCGAGATGTAGGCACATCAACCCAACTCATTACCTACATCACCGACCGTGCCGGCCATGACCTGCGCTACGCCATCGACCCTCAAAAATTGATGGCCGAACTCAACTGGAAACCATCTGTAACGTTTGAAATCGGCTTGGCCGAAACAGTACAGTGGTACTTAGACAATCAGAGTTGGTTAGAAAACGTTACATCGGGTTCGTATCAAAATTATTATAAAAATATGTATGAATAGCTTAAATATGTCCCTGCGATTCGTGAAGTCTTTATTATGGTTATCGGTTTGCTTTTTTTTGTTTTTAAATTGTCAGCCCAAACAAACCAATAGTAGCCCTGCTGACGAAATTTCTAATTATGAACCTGACAATCACGGGCGAAAGCATAAAAAGCACCACAAAAACAGCCAACGACCATACCAACACAACAATAGAACAGACACAGATAGGAACAACAGAGCCGCCAACATGGTAATTCCTCAAAAAGTACGAGAGGTATTGGCATACGTTCGCTCAAATAAACAAGCAATGGACGGTTATGTAGGTGGGCGGCGATTTAAAAATCTGGAAAATAACTTAGATAAACAAACAGCCTCTGGC
>JAYVJH010000545.1:0-4309 GCA_043769455.1 Runella sp.
CCCAGAGGGGGAGTTATTGAAGTTCCCCCTCTGGGGGCGGGGGGGGGTAATCTTCTTGCCCTTGCTATCGAAGCCGCTCGGCTACGTGCTACGCTGGGCGAAATATCTGATGCCTTAGAAAAAAACTTTGGCCGATACAAGGCCACAATCCGCTCAATTTCGGGAGTGTATAGCGCCGAAGTGTCCGACGATGAAAATTTTAGAATTGCCAGAGAAATGGCCGATAGTTTTACCCAACTCGAAGGCCGCCGACCAAGAATAATGGTAGCTAAAATGGGACAAGATGGCCACGACCGTGGCGCAAAGGTCATTGCAACGAGTTTTGCCGATTTAGGTTTTGACGTGGACATGGGGCCGCTTTTTCAGACTCCCGAAGAAACAGCTCGCCAAGCCACCGAAAACGATGTGCATATTGTGGGGGCATCGAGCCTTGCCGCTGGCCACAAAACCCTCGTGCCGCAACTAATCGAAGAACTCAAAAAATTGGGAAGAGGCGATATTATGGTCATAGCAGGCGGGGTGATTCCTGCCCAAGACTACGATTATCTAAATCGGGCTGGTGTCAAAGGTATTTTTGGGCCAGGCACAGTGATTTCGATTGCCGCTCAAAAGATTTTGAAGGAATTGATGGAATGATTATGTTACAAATCAATTTGTTTTTCAATCAGTACTCTTAGCCCTTGTAAAATTCGATAAATGTCAAATAACTCATCGTCCATACAAGAATAATCGTTACTGATAGCGTATTGGTTTCCAATCAAAACCATAAAATACCAGTTGCGGCCAATGATATAGCTGCCAAATATAGGCTGGTTGTTGGCATTGATGTGTTGAGCCACAAGCATCGCAATCAAAGCCTGACCTTTTGGGTCGCCGTTGGGGTCGCTTCCACGTTTATATCGCATCGGCGAACCGTTCGCAAGACAGAAATAAGGCTTCTTGGGGCTACGAAAACCTGTTGCTATCATACCATCAACTTTTCCAGAAAGTTCATAATCGTTGATAGTAGCAGACAGCTCTCGTTCTAAAAAATAAGCAAAACGCTCATTGTCAATACCCGAAAAAGTAATGACAGGACTAATAAATTTATTTTCTAATTCGGCTTCGTTCCAATCGTCACCACCCAGTCTAAATAGATTTTGAGTTTGTAGTAAATATTGCCGTTCGTAATTAGAAATATCGTAGCTAAAAGTCGTCCATTCTTCTAAAAGTGGCATTTGCCAGACTTGTTTTAGGCCAAAAGCTTCTTCAACTTGGTCTAAATTCCATGCTCTAAAATTACTTCGTATCATTGTTGTAGAATTTATCCAACAAAAATAAACAAAAAAGACAGGATTAAGTATCTTTAAGTCTTAAATCGAAACAAAAACCACAATGCTACAAACCGCTTATATCAATACACCGCTCGGAATTGTTCAAATAACTGGCGATGATGAGGGTATTCAGAAAATTTGTTTTATTGACAATATTGTTACGGCAAGCAAAGACCTTCCACCAGTGCTTCAACCATGTGCCACACAAATTGAAGAATATTTTAACAAAAAACGTACTATTTTTGAATTTAAACTCAACCCAAAAGGTACTGATTTTCAACAAAAAGTATGGGGCGACTTGGTAAATGTACCTTTTGGCAAAACAGAATCTTACCTGACCATGAGCCGCCGATACGGCGACCCAAAAGCCATCAGAGCCGTGGCTTCGGCCAATGGCAAAAACCCTATCGCCGTCGTCATTCCTTGCCACCGCATCATTGGCTCAGACGGTAGCCTCACTGGGTATGCTGGAGGTATTTGGCGTAAAAAATGGCTTTTGGACTTTGAGCGTGGCGAAGGGCAAGGTTCTTTGTTTTAATTATTGTTAAAATTAAAATCAGTCTCTGCCATTCTGGCAGTTATATTGACAATCTTTGTATCTTTGTGGTTTATAAATATATAGGAATGATTACCTCAACACTAAAAATATTAACCGACCAAGACAAAGAAGCCTGCGAGGTTGTCAAACACAGCGAAGAAGAACTGGCTGTGGGTAAAAAACGGCTATTTATCGAAAGTTACGGCTGCCAAATGAACTTTGCAGATTCTGAAATCGTAGCCGCAGTGATGCGTAATGCCAACTTTGCCACTACCTCGTCTGACCAAGATGCCGATGTAGTTTTCTTGAATACTTGCTCCATCAGAGACAATGCCGAGCAAAAAGTCCGTAACCGATTGGTACACCTCAACGCGCTCAAACAACGGCGGCCGGGTATGATTATTGGCGTACTGGGCTGTATGGCAGAGCGACTCAAAACCAAGTTTTTGGAAGAAGAAAAAATGGTGGACATCGTAGCCGGCCCCGACTCATACCGAGACCTACCCCGCTTGGTCGAAGAGGCCGAAACAGGACAAAAAGCCATTAACGTCTTTCTGTCGAGAGAAGAAACCTATGCCGACATTGCACCTGTGCGCCTCAACTCAAACGGTGTTACGGCTTATATTAGCATCATGCGGGGCTGCGACAATATGTGTAGTTTTTGTGTTGTTCCTTATACCCGTGGCCGTGAGCGCAGCCGAGACCCCTACTCTATTGTCAAAGAAGCCCAAGACTTGTTTGATGCTGGTTATAAGGAAGTTACGTTATTAGGGCAAAATGTGGATAGTTATAAATGGCAAGCCCCCAACCTCCCAGAAGAGTATTTAAAAACAACTCCACCGATGCGGGCGAAGGTGGCTAACTTTGCTACCCTACTCGAAATGGTCGCTTTGGTTAGCCCCCAGCTACGGGTACGGTTTAGTACTTCGCACCCCAAAGACATTACCGATGAGGTACTGCATACCATTGCCAAGTACGAAAACATCTGTAATTATATTCATTTACCTGCCCAAAGTGGTAACAGCCGAGTACTCAAAATCATGAACCGCACTTACGACCGTGAGTGGTACATTCAGAAAATAGATAAAATTCGCGAGATTTTGGGTGAAGATTGTGGTATTTCGACCGATATGATTACAGGTTTTTGTTCTGAAACCGAAGCAGAACACGCCGAGTCGCTGTCGCTCATGGAATATGTGCAGTACGACTATGCTTTTATGTTTTCATATTCTGAACGCCCCAACACACCCGCCGCCAAAAAGTACGCCGACGACATACCCGAAGCCACCAAACAACGCCGCCTGCAAGAAATGATAGAGGTACGGCTCAGGCACTCGCTGGCTCGCAACCAACGGGCAATAGGCAAAGTGCATAAAGTGTTGGTCGAGGGGGCATCAAAGAAAAACGAAAACGAGTATTTTGGGCGCAACGACCAAAACAAAGTAGTGATTTTTCCAAAAGGACTCTCACAAAAAGGCGATTATGTATATGTGTTAGCCACCGACTGCTCGTCTGGGACATTAAAAGGTGAGTTGGTGGAAAAGGTTTAGGTAAATAAAATTGAAATTATGAAAATGCAACTAAATTCTATGAGAATTATCAAGGCAGGCCCTATTGATGATATTTTTATAGACTTTACCGATAAAATATTCCATAATCCATTATCCACGTGTATAATTGCTGGTGCGAATGGTAGTGGCAAAACGACAATTTTGGAACTAATAGCACAGCTACCAGAATTGTTTTGCCCTCAACGTAAAGATAAAATTCTCAAAGTAGTTGAGTATGTGCAGATTGACTGGCTAATTGATACCAAAACGTTTAGTTTATGTTATGGTAAAAAACCAGCCGATGCTTCTATAAATGCGCTGGAAAACCTTTGCTATTTTGCCCCCAGTTATGACCGTAAAGAAAAAGGATCAATAGCTCGCCGTTTTCATTCTATTTTGCATAAAGACGAGCATAAACAGGTAAGATGTAAAGATTTGGAAGATATAAAAAACATAGACTTGCCGACTATCATTTATTTTCCCTTCACTCGTTTTATATCTAATGTTTCGGGCAAGCAAATAAACCAAGAAACGATTATTCATCAATTAGTGAACAGAATCGAACCCAGTAGGCACTATTCTGGTTCTTATAGTTCTTATTTAACTTGGTTAGATTACGCCGAACCAGTTGAATATCAAGCCGTTATAGACTTTATGAATAATATTGATTTAGACGGTAAAACGTATTTTCAAGACCGCCAAAAGTTAAGTACAATGATAAAGTTAAAAAGTGGTGAAATTCATCGCTTAAACGAATTGAGTTCGGGTGAACAAAACTTGTTTATCATTTTATTAGAATTAAAACGCCGATTGGTCAATAATAGCATTGTACTTATTGATGAAATAGAGAATAGTTTACACCCAGCTTTTCAACAAAAATTAGCTTATATGTTGTCAGAACTTCAAAA
>JAYVJH010000546.1:0-1850 GCA_043769455.1 Runella sp.
GTAACTTCTTCGAGCGTACACCCACTGCCCTCAGTGCAGTTACAAGTAGGTTTGTCTCCGCTCGAATAGCGACCATTTTTAGACTGCACGTATTTTAATGGTAAATATAGAGCCATTTTAACACCAAAAACATCAACTGCCACTTGTGGGTTTTGACTAATATCTTCTTTTGATAGTTGCAGCATTGACTTACCGTAAGCGTTTTCTATAAAATCTGTCAAAGCATCAGCTACTGGTTTGTACGACATGAGCAGTTTAGCTTTTGGTGCCGAAAAATCACTTTTTAAATCATCGTCACCAACAATCAACTTAACTCCCTTAGATAAATCAATAACACCCCCCAATTCATAATCTTCTGGTGTCATCGCTTTGGCTTCTTTTGTTTTGGTACCAGTGCAAGAGCCATCACAAGTACCCGAAGCACACCCAGTAATTGTCTTTCCTTTTTCGGTTGCAGTATAAACATCACAACCACCACCTTTTTTACTACAATCGCACTGGTAGCCCATTGAGGTGTAAGTGGCGGGCACACCATCTTGACCTATGCCAAGAAAAACCATTCCTTTCGGAAAAACAAAACGCACGGTCGAGTTCGATACTTTAACAACGTCCATACCGTCGGGGAGTTTGATGTCGTTAAATGAGAGGTTTACTGTCTTTGAAACCATCGAAAACAGTGAAGCACTTTGGAGTTCTGACACAGGTGATTTAGCTGGTAACTCTGGCTCAGATTTTTGGCAAGACATTACAAAATAAATGGCAGATGTACCCACTAACATTGCCATTAAGTACTTAGAAATCAATTGATTTTTCATGTGTATTTGGTTGTTTAAAGTGAAAGGCAAATATGAAAAAAAAAAAATAGAATCCTAATAATTTTCTAAACATTTTGGTTCTTCGTTGATTTATACGAGTTTACCGATGGCTTCGGTTCGGCTTCAAGCAACATCTCCGTAGAAATCATAGTAGAACCAATATTTTTGAATGGTAGATAATTGGTATTATAATATTTTATTTAATGTAACTTTGTAGCCATGAACAGACAATTAAAAGTAGCGATTTTGGATATGTACAACGGTGCCGCCAACGAAGGTATGCGTTGTATCAAGACCATTGCAGGGCGTTTTGTTGCCCAAGACGACATTGTAGGCCAGTACGATATATTTGATGTACGACAAAAAAACGAAGTCCCCGACCTAAGTTACGATGTTTTTATTGGCTCAGGCGGCCCCGGCAATCCTGTGCCAGTGGGTGAAGCATGGGAGCAGTCGTTTTTTGGGTTGTTAGACCAAATCAAAGCGCACAACGAACAAGCTGACGAGGGCAACAAAAAATATTTGTTTTTAATCTGTCATTCGTTTCAGATGGCCGCACACCATTGGGCTTTGGGAACTGTCTGTAAACGGCGGAGTACATCGTTTGGTATATTTCCAATGAGCCGCACTCGTGCTGGGCAGTCAGAACCGTTTTTTGAAGACTTACCAGAAAAGTTTTTTGCCGTCGATTCTCGTGACTATCAGCTTATTGAACCAAACACTGCCAACCTCAAAAACATAGGTGCAAAAGTGCTATGTATCGAAAAAGCCCGTCCGCACGTTAATCTCGACAGAGCCGTGATGGCCATTCGGTTTACTGCCGAAATTTTTGGTACGCAGTTTCACCCCGAAGCCGATGCTGAGGGAATGTTGCGGTATTTTGAGAAAGACGAAAAACGAGATGCGATTATTGCCAATCATGGCCTCAAAAAATACAACGATATGGTAACAAGCCTGCAAGACCCCGACAAAATTAGCTTGACAGAGTCTGTGATATTGCCCACATTTCTCAACCAAGCCGCAGAGCAGTTGCTG
>JAYVJH010000547.1:0-7424 GCA_043769455.1 Runella sp.
TTTTGAAGTCGCCAATAGCCCCGCCCAGCCGCAAATAAGTTGAGATACTCCAATCGCTGGTGTTGCCAACTTCTCGCCAAGTAGAGCTGATGTTGGGCGGTGTTGATCTAGAATTATAGTTACGAACAAACTTGCTATTGACATCAGCAAAGCTAAGATTTTGTTCTAACAGACGGTACTGGTTCAAGTTCAAACTCAGCCCTAAGTCCACCAAACCATACCGTAAAAACCGCCTTTGCAAACCATACGACACACTGACACGGCTTGTGAGTTGCTGAAATACATTACGGGTATCGAAAATATCAGTATTTTTTGAATCGTCAGTATCATATCGAAATTGCTGTAAGTAAGTCAGTAGCGGTATATAGTCGGGCTGGGTTGTTACAAAAACCTTATCGGCTCTGACAGACAGGTAGTTACCCGAAAAATTGTTGGCACTTTTGCCCTCAGCAATGCGGCGTTTCATGTCATAAAACCAGCGTAGTTCGGTTGTGCCAACAAAATTGTATTTGATAGATTTATCGTAGTTTGTCCACACTTCATCTCGCTCGTTTTGGCTTAGGCCGTTTGAATAATAACTTCCCCCGACCGACAACGAAAGCGATTTACTAAGTTTATATTCAAAATTGAGCCATAACGGGCTAATGTCTCGGGTATTTTTTGTGAAATAAATAGCGTTATTGACAAGCCCCATATTGCCCATTGGCAGGGCCACGGCTTTGAGCATCCACCGAGTTGGTTCTTTGGTCATAAACACATAGTCGTATTGGTCTATGAATCGTTGTTTTTGGAGCGTGCCGCTTTCTTGGCTGTATTGCAGGCTGTCTTGGCCAAAAAGTAGCCCCCCAACCCCCAGAAGGGGGAGTAAGAATATAAAAAACAGAGCGAGTGTGATGTTAGTTGTTTTCATGGTAGTTTTGGTGGTTAGAAGGCGAAGCCGAGTTTGAGACTTGAAGTATTACGCAGGAGTGGCGTGTTGTAAGTTACTGATTTGGTAGATAAAGCGGCACCAATTTTCAAATCAATAAAACCATTTTTGAATAGCTTTTTCTGAAACCCAATTACAGGGCCAATAAATCGAATCGTTGCTGCCTGAGGTCTAAAAGCTGCATTTGTTTCAAAGATAGTTCCAGCATTTACACCCACATACAAGCCCGATAAATTGTTGGCAGTATGTCCTTTGGCTGCTTGTAATTTTTGAAGTGCATAGTACCGAAGTTCGGCATTTAGATTGTGTGTCCAAGTATAGGAAAATCGTCTGAACGGAGTAAAAGTTGAGTCAGCGTTTTGCTTAACATCAAAACTAAAACCTTGAAACTGTGTCTGATAACCCAAATTGACAGAAAAAGGTGATACGCCTATTTTTCGCTCAAACTCAATTCCAAAAATTATTGCCTGACTAAGATTACCAATTCGTACAGAAGGCACTTCTACTTTGACCCAGCTTTTTTGTTCTTCAAAACACTTAAATACATCACAAGTAGCGGCTTTATTGCTCTTTTTTAAATCGCCCAAGGCAAAGCCAATTTTATAGTTTGACTGAATTGACCAATCGTTAATTCCTCCATAAGAGAAAGGTGAATTTGAATAAATAACGGTATTTGACAAGATTCTAAAATGCTGAATAGATAATGAAAAATCTGACCAGCCATAATTAAAAAATCGCCTTTGAATACCATAAGATAGATTGACGAGTTCATACTTTAAAGGCTCAAAACCACCATAAAAACTATCCTTGTATCTGGGTACTATTCGGCCATAGTTTAGCTCAAAATAATTACCCGAAAAGTTATTGGCACTTTTGCCCTTATCTATTCTACGCTTCATATCATAATACCACCTACCCATAATTTCTCTTTTTATATTATTGAATTCGGGTCTGTTACCATTATTGACTATCGTGTAGTTTACACCCAACGAAAACGACGGCGATAATTTATATTCAACACCAATACCAGTAGAATTTTTGATATTGCTGTAATTTAATGTTTGTTCTAAACCCGCTTTGAGCATCCACCGAGTTGGTTCTTTGGTCATAAACACATAGTCGTATTGGTCTATAAATCGTTGTTTTTGGAGCGTGCCGCTTTCTTGGCTGTATTGCAGGCTGTCTTGGCTGTGGCCAGAATGTAGAATGAAGAATGTAAAATGTAGAATGAAAGCGAATGTGATTTTAATTGTTTTCATGGCGATACGCAGAAGCGGTGGTTTTGTGTTTTTATTTTCTATTAGTCAGCAATGGCTGAGGGCATTTTTCATTATACATTACAACTAATGCCCATTGACCAACGTCTGGGCGTAGCGTACTTCGGTTTTGTTGGTTTTGAGATTGAGTTTTAGGGCGGCTTTGTCGGTGTTTATTTCTATGCTGCCGCTTTGAGCCTTGATGTCGCACTGACCTCTGACTTGTTTGAGCCAGGTTTCGCTATGGTCAGTCGTGAGTTTTATATTTCCGTCGATGTCAGTCAGTCGTAATTCACCAAAATGAGTATTGACGGTTATTTTTCCAGCCATATTGAGTAAATCTGTACTACAAAAATCGGCATTGAGTATTGTTTCTTTTGTCAGCCCTTTGATTTGTATTTTACCAAAACTATTATTCACATTGAGCGTACAAGCCGCTGGCATCAGCACCACAAACCGTACTTTAAGATTGGCCTGCGGCTTGGTTGCGCCTTTGGATACCATCAAGTAGTTGCGGCAGTATAGTGTTTTGCCCACTTGCTCAATACCATATTTAAGGTTTTCTAAGTCGGCGGCAGCTATTACTCGGTCAGGGTGTTTGGCGGTGAGTTCTACCATTATTTTAATTTCGGGCCTGCTCCATACCATCACCTCAACGTCTGCTCGCTCGGCCTGCAACCCCAACGCTTCGATTTCTACCGATGAATACGTTTTTTCAATGGTTTTGGTAACAACTTGAAGTGTAGTTTGAGCCGTTGCAGAATTAAGAGTGAAGAGTGAAGAGTGAAAAATAAAAAATAAAGTTAGCGAAAAGTGAGAAGCGAGAAGTGATAAACGGGCAACAGTTCTCACCAAAAAATTCATCTCATAACCAATCCACCTCCCCCTCTCATAGATAAGCGGTTCGCTAATTGCTGGTGAGCAATAACTGATAACTGATAACTGTTCCATGATTAAATTTTGGCTGTTAATTTTTTGACTATGTCTGCTCTTTCGGTTTCTATGTCTGTCAGTTGGGCCAGCAAATGCGGGTCGGTGTTGTAGTTTCCGATGGCTTCTTTGAGTTGGCGATGGGCAGTATTGAGTTGGTCTAATTCATTTTTTAAGGCTTTGAAAGCAGGTTTTTCGCAACTATTGGCCTTTGTCTCACAAAATTTTTCGATCGCCTTGCATTGTTTTTCAATAGTATCAGAGGACTTGGCAATGAGCGACTTATCAAATTGCTCGGTCGAATAACTTATACGTTCTGAGTCGTGTGTCCTGAGCAATGGTTCGTAAATCCAAAGCCCAACCGATATTAACAAAAGAGCTGCCGAAGCTGCGGCTAACCAAACAGTACGACTTTGCAACGGAATTGTTTTCGTTGGCTTTTGGTCTAATTGTACCTCAATCTGTTCCCAAACAAAGCCAGGTGGTTGATGCGTTGGTAGGTTTTTAAGAATGTCGTTTTTCATAATTGTAAAACAAAAAAATAGTTGGTACATTGACAAATCAGCACATTGATTTCAATTTTTCTCTTAATTTTTTCTTGGCATAAAACAACTGCGACTTTGATGTACCCTCGGCAATACCCAGCATTTCGGCTACTTCTCGGTGTGTATAACCCTCGACTTCGACCAACACAAAGACTGTTCTGAAACCCTCTGACAGCGACACTATGGCTGCCTCTAAGTGTTCGGCATTGCTGTTTTCGTCATACCAGTTGGTGCTGGCGGCTTCGGTCGGCAGTTCTTCTACCAAATCTAAATATCTAATTTTCTGACGTTTGCGGTACGCTTTCCTAATCAAAATAGTCTTAATCCATGCCCCCAGCGTGGACTGTTGCCTAAACTGCTTGATGTTTTTGAATACCTCTAAGAAAGCATCTTGTAGCACATCGTTGGCATCGTCAAAGTCGCCTGTGAGTCTGTATGCCAATGTGTACATGGCTGTCTTGTAACGGTCGTAGAGTTGCCGTTGGGCAATACGGTCGTTGGCAATGCAGCCATTTACAAGTACAGTTTCGGTCATCGACAATGATTTGATACGCTTTTGATATAAAGAGTGCGAAAGGTCGTCAAAAGGTTGTATGGATTCTAAAAAAAAATTTCAAATACTTTTACTACAAGATTTTTTAGCCGATTACGAACATAAAAAACGTTTGGTGTGTTAGCAAGGTAATAATCAAAAAAATAAAATAACATGGCTTTTACATTAGCACCTCTCCCCTACGCCTCTGATGCGTTAGAACCACATTTTGACCAAGCAACGATGGAAATTCACCACGGTCGCCATCACAACGCATACGTTACTAACCTCAACGCTGCCGTAGCTGGCACAGCCAATGAGGGCAAGAGTATAGAAGAATTGGTAGCCAACGCAGGTGCTATATCGCCAGCCGTTCGCAACAACGGTGGTGGGCATTGGAACCATACTTTTTTCTGGAATAGCCTCTCGGCTACTGGCGGCGGTGTGCCTGTGGGCGAGTTGGCGGCAGCGATTGATGCCAAATTTGGCTCGTTCGATGCCCTAAAAGAAGAGTTCAAAAAGGCTTGTCTCACTCGCTTTGGCTCTGGCTGGGCCTGGTTGTGTGTCATAGCCGACGGCTCGCTCTGCGTATGTTCAAGCCCCAATCAAGACAACCCACTGATGGACATTTCAGACTGTAAAGGTACGCCTATCATTGGTCTTGACGTTTGGGAACACGCTTATTACCTAAAATACCAAAACAAACGCCCCGACTACGTCGATGCTTACTGGAATGTGGTAGATTGGAACAAAGCCGAAGCCTTGTATTTGGCTGCGAAGTAAGAACGTCTCAAAATCAATTATTATGGAACTACAATATCTGTCAGACATAAGAGGTAACCATACGGCTGTCGTTATTCCGATTGAAGACTGGAATAACCTCACTGAAACATATCAAGGTTTGAAAACGCTGGAAAAGCCTGCACAGAAACTATCTGAAAAATATGCAGGCAAACTACCCAGACACATCGCGGACGAACTTCAAGATTATGTAACTCAAAGCAGAAACGAATGGCACAGTCAAAGTATTTAATTGATACAAATGTCGTTATAGATTATCTCGGTCAAAAACTTCCTGATTCAGGAATGAGATTTGTTGGTACTGTTATTGATACCGTTTCCAATGTATCGGTAATAACCAAAATCGAAGTATTAGGTTTTAATGCACCCAACGAGCATTATCAAACATTAAATGACTTCATGAACGACTCCACAATATGGCATTTGGTGGATAAGATAATTGAAGTTAGCATTGAGGTACGAAAAAAATATAAGACCAAACTACCAGACGCTATCATTGCCGCCACGGCCTTGGTTCATGGTCTGGTCATTGTTTCTCGAAATGTCAAAGACTTTCAAAATATTGACGGGCTGACTTGTATCAATCCTCACGACCTATAAAACCAAAACGCTTTCGGACAAGTCCGAAAGCGTTTTTTAGATTTTAGGCTACTGCAAAACCCGATAACTCACGGCGATAGGGTGCATGAAAGGCCAAAACAATATCCTCTTTGGGAACACCTGCATCGAGCAAAAGTTGAGCAACTGGAATGTCGGTAGTGTCTTGTTGAATCCAGATTTTTTCATTTTTAATATCAAAGTGAAATACACAATAATAAACCCTTCGGTTTTCTTCAAATCCCAATCTAATAAGTTGATAATGGTCTAATTTTTCGTCAATAACCAACTCATTTTCAATGTCTGGCGAGTTGGCTAATCTAATATTGACATATTTATCAAGAATACTTCTAATCAGTTGCCGATATGTAGTTAGTTTATCCATTTCGTGATTTCATTTTTTTGAGCATTCACAACTACTATTTTCATACCTATTTCCTTGATTACCATCTGTACAAATGGCAGTTCAAAGACCTCTTCATATACATCTTCGGTGATGGCTACAAACAGCAACCTGTCGGGTTCTTTTACTTGCAACGCTACCCGATAGTCAATAAATTGGCCTACAACCAAATGGAAATCATATACTTTTGATAGCCCCGCAAATGTCTTAACCTCAATGGCTATTTTTTGATTTGCTCTTTGTGCGGCCATCATATTTTCTGCGCCCAAGTCAATTTCCATATCAAATCCTCCTAATTTTATCGGATAGGGGTCATGGGTAATTTGCCAACCATCGTTGATGAGTGCTTGTTTAACAAGATTATGGATATGGTCTCTGGCCATTTGAAGGTTTGTTTCTTACAAATTTACATTTTTTATAACTTAGATTCAAATAATAAAACACCCGACGGACCCAACCACAAAACAAAATTATATATGCTTCTCTTGCAATTTTTCAATAATGGTTCTCAAAGTAGCAATTTCTTCTTTCTGATTAGATATAATTTGTTCGTATAGCTTTTCTTTCTCTATCATTCCATTATTCACTACATAACCGTTGGTAATCCCTGTTTGATTGTGCATGATGTTAAAAACTAATTTTTCATTGAAGCTAACAAGGTCTTCAACTTGAAGACCCAAAATAGTTGCAATTTTTTCTAATTTTTGATAGCTTACCTCCGATTCATTCCTTTCTATTTTACCAAAGCCCGATACAGTCATATCAAGATGTTTCGCCATACATTCTTGGGTGAAGTTTTTTAACTCTCGCAGTTTTTTAACTTTTGTACCTATTTCCATTTGCTTCTATAATTTATTTTCTCAAAGTTATAAATTAGTACCCAATAGTATCAAAATGAGCCTTATTTTTTTGTTGGAAGCCATACCTTTGTTTGTAGAAATGTTACTCGAAACAGTCCTATTTAGTTTTTAAATATCAGAATCCACATATGAAAATTGTTAAAATCTATACTCAGTGAAAAATCTAATAGTAATTGCTAATTTAGTTATAATAATAGTAACCCCTATTTTTTTAACATCTTGTATGAGTATGCTTCGTAATGTCCTTGACAGCATACTCACTTATTTCTTAGTTATTTTCATCGGGGCTGTTATTTTCGCTTTAAGTATGTTTTTTACAGCCTTTGTTGGTGTTTTCATCAACAAGCTATCGTCCGAGTTGTTGGTGAAAACACCAACAAAGGCAGAAATAGAGTTTAACAAGTTGAAAAACGAGATTTTAAACAGCTAAACTTTACTGTTCCGTAGCCTGTATTTTTGTAGCCGTGAGCAACAAACATACAAAACACGGGCCGCTGTTCCGTGGCCTGTGTCCTCACAGGACTTTTCTGCCTTTGTTGGTGTTTTCACCAACAAGCTATCGTCCGAGTTGT
>JAYVJH010000548.1:0-5966 GCA_043769455.1 Runella sp.
AGCCGTACCGTTATTGGGTAAATACAAAGGCTCTGTATCACAAATTTTATCCCCATTGACTGCACAATTTGCATTTGACGGGCATTGATTGGCCACAAACGGGTTAGCAAGTGAGCCATCGCCCTCAAATGTATGATACAAACCCAGATAATGACCCATTTCATGTATAAGTGTACGGCTCGTGCTTGCCGAAATGGGAGTCGAAGACCGCACCTCTTTGGCTAATATTACTATACCGTCTGTCTTAGGGTTTTGTTCTGGAAGAGAAGAATACCCCGCCGTATATGCGCCTCCACCGTTACCGTCCACTCCATCAATTTTATTAACAATCCAGATATTGATATAACTCGAAGGGTCAAATTGTTGAATTGCTTTGAGCGACACATCTGATATACCACCAACACCAACACCACCAGACACATAAGTAGCGTTACCACTGAGATTATAGGTATTGATTCCCGTCATGGCCGTGCAGTCGGGTTTACGAACTGCCAACTGAAACTGTACCTCAATGTCAAGCCCGCAGGCGTTGGCGATGGTGTTTCTGAAACCTTGATTCAAAAACGTAACCATGTTGTTGATGTCGGCAGTAGTAGGATTGTAGAGTGCCGAGCCGTCGGGGTCCATGATGTGTATCATGAGTGGGAGTGTGAGCAGTGGGGCTTGTGTTGCTGAGGTGCGCCCGTTGGGATTCTTTTTTATGTATTCTTGAAGTTTTTTTTCGTTTTCGGCTACACGCGCTGCATATTCAGAATCTGACTTCAAAAGTGCATCGTGCATCTTAGACGTATTGCAGATGCGACCGGCTTCTTCGGTTTTTTGTGCATAAACTTGGATTGACAGGATTAAAAAAAGCGAAGTAAGTAATTTTCCGATAGAAATAGCTCTATTCATTGTGAGATATTGTGAGTTGTGAGTAAGGTAGTAGTAGGTGCAAAAATAGAAAATTTGTCTAAAATATTAGCACTAAACTATGATAATCTTTGATTTATTTTATCAAACGGTAATCGATAAAATAAACAAATGTCGTAAATTTGTGTTTGTTGTGTAAGTATAAAAATTAAAGCGATGAAAAATACAATCACGTTTGTCTCTTTGTTTTTTTTGTTTTCGGCTCAAATGTGTGAAAAACAAGAAATAAAAACAGAGTTAGTCCAAGCCCAACTCGTCAATAACGTAGCCGTTGATGGTTGTAGTTGGCGGCTGGTAGTCGGCAACGATGTATATGCGCCCAGCACAGCATCTCAAAAACTAATAGACAGCGTAGCCTCGAAAGTAGCATCAAATGGTACTTATGACATAGCCGTCAAGGTAAGATATACCTTGACCAGAAACAAAAAAGCGATTGTATGTGGCTGGGGCGTAAGAAAAGAAATTGACGAGGCTGAAATTACCGAGATAATAACCCTTTGAAGCCAGAATATTTATTATCAAAAAAGCCTTGGAAGAACGTTCTTCCAAGGCTTTTTTGTGGTGGCGGAGAGCAGGATCGAACTGCCGACCTTAGGGTTATGAATCCTACGCTCTAACCATCTGAGCTACCCCGCCGATTATTTTAACACCGCAAAATTAGGTCATTTTTTTTAAAAAAGCAAATAGATTTTGAATAATCATAATAACTTTATACTTTGCCCCCAAATGTCTCTATTTTAACAATAACTGAAATACATACACTTATGCAAAAATTCAAATATAATACTGAATTCGAGCTTCGGGCATCTCCCAAAATGCTTTTTACATATATTAGCACCGCCTCTGGGCTGTCGCAATGGTTTGCTCAGAAAGTAAATATCAAACCAGAACAAAAATTTGATTTTTTTTGGGACGGAGAAAATCACCCGGCACAACAAACGGCTTTCAAACTCAACAAAAGCGTCAGATTTGAGTTTACCGACACCAGCCCCGACAATACAGACAATAGTTACGTTGAATTAAAAATAGAAGTCAGCGACTTGACGAGTACTACGTTTTTGTACGTTACCGACTATTCGACCAACACCGACCCCGAAGAGTTGGAAGGGCTCTGGGAGGGATTTATGGACAGGCTAAAAGAAATAATTGGGAGTTAAAATTTATTAACAGACCAATAACGAGCGGCTTTTGGTCGTTGTGTAGTTATGAAAAAAATAGACAAACTAATAATCGGCTCGTTTGTAGGGCCATTTGTGCTAACGCTTTGCATCGTTACTTTTATATTTTTGATGCGGCTCATTGCCCAATATATGCCCGAGTTGGTTGGCAAAGACATTAGCATGACCGACTACGGCAAACTGCTTTCTTATTTTAGTCTAATCACGATACCCATCTCGCTGCCGCTTGCCGTGTTGCTGTCGTCATTGATGGCGTTTGGTAACTTGGGTGAGTTTTTTGAACTCACGGCCATCAAGAGTGCAGGTATTTCGGCTTGGCGAGCCATGCTTCCTGTTTTTATTGCAGCCATTTTTATTACTATTTTTTCTTTTTGGTTCAATAACAAAGTAGCCCCTTGGGCCAATCTCAAAGGGTATAGTTTATTGTACGATATAAAAACTGCCAAAGCAACGCTCAATATCAAAGAAGGGATTTTTTATAATGATATTCCAGGCTATAATATCAAGGTCGATAAAAAATTTCCAGATGGGCGGTCGCTCAAAAACTTGGTTATTTACAGGCACCCGCCCAATGAGTACGATGCCGCCAATCGAGATGTAACCTTGGCCGACTCGGGCCTGATGTACACCATCAACGACAATAGCTATTTGGTGATGGAACTTTTTAAGGGCAACCAGTATTCTGAAAGCAACCCCAATGGCACAACGGCCAGTAGTGTAGTTGGTAATATTGTCGAAAACACCCAACTTGCTCGCAACAAGTTTGACCACTACAAAATGGTAGTGAGCTTGGAGTCTTTTGGTATGAAACGCACTGGCGAAAACCAGTTTGAGTACCACGAGTTTATGAAAGATGCCAACGAGTTGCGTATTATTTCTGATTCTCTACATCGCCGATACAAGACCACCCAACAAAGCCTTTTTGCCACAACCAAACAATATTATAATTACACAAGTCGAGCCGAACTACTCCGACAAAGTCCCAAAACATCACCCAAAGCAGGGGCTTGGATAGATTCGCTTATCAAAAAACACCCATTGACCAAAGACGATAAGCAAACGGCTTTGACGAGTGCTGTTGGAACGGCTACAAATATATTGAACTATACCAAAACCAATAAACTAAACTTGGTTGAGCAAGAAAAGCAATGGTTTAGATACGACCTCGAGCAACACCATAAATATAGCCAGTCGTTGGCTTGCTTGGTTATGTTTTTGATTGGTGCGCCGCTGGGGGCTATCATCAAAAAAGGCGGCTTTGGTTTGCCTGTGTTGGTGTCGGTCATTTTTTTTATATTGTCGTATGTCTTTACGATTCAGGGCGACAAATGGGCCAAAGACGGCATTGTCTGGGTGCCAGTAGGGGCTTGGCTCTCAAACACAATTTTGGCTCTGGTTGGTGTTTATTTTACCAGCAAAGCCCTCAACGACTCTCGTTTGTTTGACCAAGATGTTTATGTTATTTGGCTCGATAAAGCTAAAAAATGGTGGCAAAATAGGCGGCTGACAGCAGCGTGAAATAAACTTAGTGCGGAGTATTTAAGGCCATAAAGAACCAAAAAATTATAAACAACAAATCGCACGGGCAACCCCGTCTAAAAGTATTGAAAAACAGACTATTACAAAGTTTTAAGTACTTATTCAAAAGTAATACGGTATTTTTATTTTGATAACTTACTGATTAGCAGTATTGTATTTAACTCACGACTCCGTACTATATACTCACTACTCCTTAAATTGTTACTTCGTTCAGAAGACAATGCAAAATTATATGAAAAATATTTTTATAATCATTTTACTTTTGGCTTTGAACACCACAACAAACGCCCAACGCAACAGTAACAAACGTGTGCTGGCTGCAACAAAAGCGTTCTTGAAAACATTAGATACTGACAAACTCAAAAAAACGCTCTTTGCCTATGACACGACCGAGCGGCAACGATGGTTTTTTGTGCCAATAGAGCGAATGGGGCTACCGCTGATGGACATGAACCAGCAACAGACAAAGGCGGCTGTTAATCTCCTCAAAGCTACTGTGAGTGAGTCGGCGGCAGAAACGGCGGTGGCTGTGATGCAATTGGAAACGGTATTGAAACAAATAGAAAAACTCCCCGCCGAAAACCTTAGGCGACACCCAGGCAAGTTTTATTTTTCGGTTTTTGGTATGCCCAGCCAACAACAACGCTGGGGTTGGCGCATTGAGGGGCATCATATTTCGTTTAATTTTTCGTCCGAAACAGGTAAAATTATATCAGGCACGCCGCTCTTTTTGGGGAGCAATCCTGCCATTGTGCCAGAGGGCTACCCCGAAGCAGGTAAGCAACTTATCAAAAAAGAAGAAGTCTTGGGCTTGGACTTACTACACTCGATGACTGACGAGCAACTCAAAAAAGTAGTTGTTTCTGACAAATCACCTTTTGAAATATTTTCTGGAAATTTGGGTCATTATAGCCGAAGCGATACTCTTAAAAATGGTATTAAATTCACAGAAATGACGCTTAACCAGCAACAAAAATTGATGGCACTCGTAAACGTTTACCTGCGCCGATACCCGTTTGGCTTTGCTGATGACTTTATGGAAAAAATAAAAAAAGCGGGTATCGACAACTTGGTTTTTACTTGGCAAGGCGCACAAGAAGCCAAAATCGGTAACGGAGGCCATTATTACCGAATCCAGAATGCTGTGCTTTTTATCGAATATGACAATACTCAAACCAATGCCAACCATGTGCATACTGTTGTCAGAGACCTGACCAATGACTTTGGCGAAGATATACTCAAAAAGCACTATCAGCAGGAGCATCACAAAAACTGAAATTACAAAGGTTTCTCTTCGGTTTGTGGCATTTTTTTGCGAATTTTGACGGAATATTCACGCTTGATAAATCGTAAAAAAATAATCACATGAAAGTTGATGTATTGCTTGGCCTCCAATGGGGCGACGAAGGAAAAGGAAAGATTGTAGATGTACTCGCACCCAAATACGAGGTTGTATCCCGATTTCAGGGAGGCCCAAATGCAGGCCATACACTTGAATTTGATGGTTTTAAGCACGTTTTGCATCAAATTCCATCAGGTATTTTTAGGGCCGACATCAAAAATATTATTGGTAATGGCGTTGTTCTTGACCCAATTATTTTTAAGAAAGAAATTGATGCACTGGCCAAATACAACTTGCCACTGCACCAAAATTTATATATTTCCAAAAAAGCATCAATCATATTGCCAACCCACAGGCTACTCGATGCTGCTTACGAACAAGCCAAAGGTGCGGCCAAAATAGGCTCAACTCTCAAAGGCATTGGGCCAACATATCAAGATAAGGTGGCTCGCCTTGGGCTTAGGGTTGGCGATGTGTTGGCCGATGATTTTATAGAAAAATACAACAAACTTACCGAGCAGCACAAAACGATTTTAAATTTTTACGAATTTAATTATGCCACTCAATTAGTCGAGGCCGAGGCTGTGTTTTTTGATGCAGTTGAGTTTTTGAAGAGTTTTCAACTTGTTGATAGCGAGTACCTTGTCAATGAGTCGTTGGCTGCCGAACAGTCGATTTTGGCCGAAGGCGCACAAGGCTCATTGTTGGATATTGACTTTGGCTCGTACCCGTTCGTAACGTCGTCGAGTACCATGACGGCGGGGGCTTGTACAGGTCTGGGTATTGCGCCAAGTACCATTGGTGAGGTTTTTGGAATTTTTAAGGCTTATTGTACCCGTGTGGGCAGTGGGCCGTTTCCGACCGAACTGTTGGAACAAACAGGTGAGCAAATACGCCAAGAAGGCCGAGAGTTTGGCTCTACAACAGGCCGCCCTCGCCGCTGTGGTTGGTTAGATTTGCCTGCTTTGCGTTATGCCATCATGATAAATGGGGCA
>JAYVJH010000549.1:0-4996 GCA_043769455.1 Runella sp.
TTTGAGGCTCATTTTTTTATATTCCATCAACGCCGACACATCATAAGCCACCACCGACCTAATAAAAAACTCGCCGTGACCTGTGGCCGATACAGCGCAGGTGGCGTTGTTGGCATACGTGCCGCTACCGATAATGGGCGCATCGCCAACACGACCATAGCGTTTGTTGGTCATGCCGCCCGTTGAGGTTGCTGCTGCCAAATTACCAAACAAGTCCAATGCACAAGCACCGACAGTACCGTATTTGCGCCCTTCGTCAAAAATAAGGCTTGTCTTTTTGCCCCCAGCCCCTTTGCCCCCAGCCCCTGAAGGGGAGTTGTTGTTGTGGTTTTCGGGTGTTTTGTCCCCAGCTTTGCCCCCAGCCCCTGAAGGGGAGTTATTATTGTGGTCAAGTTCCATTTTTTCTTCTTTGATTGCTTTTTGCAGACCGTTCCAGCGGGTTTCGGTATAAAAGTAGGCTGGGTCGGCAGTTTCTACATTTTTTGTTTTGGCAAATTCTTCTGCACCACGGCCTACCATCATCACGTGTGGTGAGCTGTCCATCACTCTACGAGCGAGTGTAATGGGGTTTTTGATGGTTTGCACACTTGCCACTGCACCCGCTTCGAGGGTTTGGCCGTTCATGATGGCTGCGTCCATTTCGTTTTTACCCTCATGCGTAAACACCGCCCCTTTACCAGCATTAAACAGCGGAGAGTCTTCCATAACTCTCACGGTAGCCTCAACAGCATCAAGGCTTGTACCACCTTTTTTTAGAATATCATATCCTGTTTGTAGGGCTTTGGTGAGAGTTTCTTTATAGGCTTTTTCTTTTTCTGGTGTCATATTTTGACGAGTAATAGTACCTGCGCCACCATGAATGACAAGCGCAATTGGTCTGGTTTTATTGTTCTGGATTTGTAATGTAGAACCCTGAGCCAGGGATTTAAAATTTATAACAATAAAAAACAGAGAGAAAAACGGTAAAAACGATAACTTTTTCATTGATTTGGTCGTATATGTATTGTAGAAAACCAAAATTACAAAAAATAACCAACCCAACGTCAATTATTCGTATTTTTGCAACATGACAACCACCCAAAACACACAACTCGGCAAAACGGGCGTATTGCTCGTCAATCTGGGTACACCCGACAGCCCCAATACGCCAGATGTTCGTAAATATTTGCGCCAATTTTTGATGGACGGACGGGTATTAGACGTTCCATACATTGCTCGATGGGCATTAGTAAATCTCATCATTGCACCATTTCGTGCGCCCAAGTCGGCCAAAATTTATAAAGAACTCTGGACAGAAAAAGGCTCACCACTCAAACATTTTGGCTATCGGGCCGAAGAGTTATTAAAACAAAGATTAGACCCCGACCAGTATGTAGTGAGGCTGGCGATGCGCTACCAAAACCCAAGTATTGACATAGCCCTCGATGAGTTCAAGACCATGGGGCTTTCTAAGATTATTGTCGTTCCGTTTTTTCCGCAATATGCTTCGGCTTCGTCAGGCTCGGTTTATGAAGAAGTAATGCGGCAAATGACTACGTGGCAAGTGATACCCGAAATGCGCTTTGTGAGTACGTTTCATAGCCACCCCAAGTTTATACAGTGTATTGTCGATAATGCCCGTGCCGAAATGGCCAAGCACGACTACGATTATTTTTTGTTTAGCTATCACGGTATTCCCGAACGCCAAATTTTAAAAGGCGACTGCAACAAAGACGTGTGCAAACTCGGTAGCTGCTGCGATACACTTCACGCCCAAAACCAACTTTGTTACAGAGCGCAATGTTTTGAAACCACTCGCCACGTTGTCAAGGCGTTAAACATTCCCGAAGGCAAATACATCACATCGTTTCAGTCGAGGCTCGGTAGCACACCCTGGATAAAGCCCTACACCGACGACATAATCAAAACACTACCCGCCCAAGGACTTAATAATGTACTGGCGTTTTCGCCGTCGTTTGTGGCTGATTGCCTCGAAACGACCATCGAGGTAGGCGACGAGTACAAAGAACTATTTGAAGAAAACGGCGGTAAACACTGGCAACTCGTCGAAAGCCTCAACGATAACCCACTCTGGATAGACTTGCTGGAAGAGTTGGTGTTGGGAGAACAAAAAAATGTACTACAAGAAGTAGATTAGAAGAAAAACAATAAACAGGGAACATTGTAAATATTTAGACTCTGGACATAGTTAGTTGGCTTGACAAAGACAAAGCCTCATCAAGCCAACTAATTTTTAATATTTTTGCTTTTTTTGAGTACTTCTATCAACCATAAATTGCTCATCACAAGCTGTATCACAGGAAAAAGTTTGATGTTTCTGATGCTATCTTAGACAAACTTTATAAAAATTATACCTCATCATGACCGTTCTTGCGTTTGCTCAAATACGGCGCTTCATCGGTAACACTTGAGTATTGAGAGTTAGACCACAGCGATAATAGAAAACACTACTTTCACCCAAGCCAACTACACTTTTAGCACTCTCAAAACCCGATAGAGACATCACAAGATTTGCTAATACCTTGCTATATTCTACATTTATGCCTATTATTGGGCGGCAAAAACTCTCAGCGTTCTTTTTTCTTCGTACAATTAAAATTAAAACGTTTGTTTCTGTTTTTCTAATAAATCCCCCATTTTTTTGTCCAAAGTCTAAAAATTTGTATTGGACTTTGGGCAAGATTCGCAGCAGCGATTAGATTTCAAAAAATATCTTTCCGAACAATCCAACGTCCAATACCCAAAAATATGAATTCCCACCAAATCCGCCAATCGTTTTTAGATTTTTTTGTTTCAAAAGGCCACTTAATTGTTCCTTCCGCTCCCTTGGTTGCCAAAAACGACCCTACACTGATGTTCAATAACTCGGGCATGGCACAATTCAAAGATTTTTTCTTGGGCAATGGCACACCACCCAGCAAACGCATCGCTGACACTCAAAAATGCCTGCGAGTGAGCGGCAAACACAACGACCTCGAAGACGTAGGTTTTGATACTTATCACCATACTATGTTTGAGATGTTGGGCAACTGGTCATTTGGCGATTATTTCAAAAAAGAAGCCTTGTCTTGGTCGTGGGAATTGCTCACAGAGGTTTTCAAACTACCCAAAGATCGTATTTATGTGTCGGTTTTTGAAGGCGATGAGGCCGATGGCGTGCCGTTTGACAAAGAGGCTTGGGACATCTGGAAAACGATGGTGGCCGAAGACCGCATTATTTTGGGTAATAAAAAAGATAATTTTTGGGAAATGGGCGATGTTGGCCCTTGTGGCCCATGCTCTGAAATTCATATTGACCTACGTGACCAAGCCGAAGTAGATTTGGTTTCGGGCAGAGAGTTGGTCAATGCCGACCACCCACAGGTTGTCGAGATTTGGAATAACGTATTCATGCAGTTTGAGCGCAAAGCCGACAGCAGCCTTGTACCATTGCCCAACAAACACGTGGACACAGGCATGGGTTTTGAGCGATTGTGTATGGCCATTCAAGGCAAAAAATCAAACTATGACACCGATATTTTTCAGAATACGATTACGGTTATTGAACGTATGTCGGGTAAAACTTATGGCGTAACAGGCACACTCAACACCACCGATTATACTGATATTGCGATGCGAGTCATTGCCGACCACTTGCGAGCCGTCTGTTTTGCCATAGCCGATGGGCAGTTGCCTTCAAACGCCAAAGCTGGTTATGTCATTCGTCGAATATTGCGCCGTGCCATTCGCTACGGTTATTCGTATCTGGGTTTCAATGAGCCATTTATGTGCCAATTAGTACCTGTTTTGGCCGAGCAGTTCAAAGACGTTTTTCCAGAGTTACAGTCGCAAGTTGAGTTTGTTACCAAAGTAGTTGAAGAAGAAGAAAAGAGTTTTTTGAGAACTTTGGAATTGGGAATTAAGAGATTTGAACAAATAACAAGCCAAGCCCCCCCCGCCCGCTTCGGCGGACCGCCCGATGGGGGAGCTATTGATGGTGCTGTCGTCTTTGAACTTTCTGACACCTTTGGTTTTCCAGTAGATTTAACGGCATTATTGGCCAAAGAAAAAGGCTTAACAATAGACGAAGCAGGCTACGAAAAAGCCTTAGCCGAACAAAAAGCCAGAAGCAGAAAAGATGCAGCGAAGGAGGCGAGTGATTGGATAGCCCCCTCCACCCCCAGAGCGGAAGCTATTGATAGTGATTCCCCCTCTGGGGGGCAGGGGGCAGTGGGCTTCTTGGGCTACGAATTTTCAGAATGTCAAGCCCAAATAATCAAATACCGCAAAGTGAAAACCAAAACAGGTGACGAATACCATATAGTACTTGACCAAACACCATTTTATGCCGAAATGGGTGGACAAGTGGGCGATAGTGGAGTTTTAATAGCCCCTCCCGCCCCCAGTAGAGAAGCTATGACTATCAATATCGTTGATACAAAGAAAGAGAATGACTTATTTATTCATATTTCACGAGATAAAGATTTAGACGAATTGCTAAAAGCCAATAGCCAACAGCTAACGGCCAAAATAGATATAAGCCGCCGCAAACTCATTGAGGCCAATCACAGCGTTACACACTTGATGTTGGCCGCCATGCGGAAAGTATTGGGTACGCATATTGTACAAAAAGGTTCTTACCAAAACGAAGACATTACCCGTTTTGATTTTTCGCATTTTGCCAAAGTAACAGACAGTGAACTGGCGCAAGTTGAGGATATTGTTAATGCTAAAATCAGAGAAAACATTGCCCTCAAATATTATGTAAATGTACCAATAGCCGATGCCGTCAAGATGGGTGCAACGGCTACATTTGGCGAAAAATATGGTGATTTTGTACGTGTGGTAGAGTTTGACCGAGCGTTTTCGGTAGAGCTTTGCGGTGGTACGCACGTGCCAGCAACAGGCCAGATTGGACTCTTTAAGTTTGTAGGCGAAAGCTCTATTGCGGCAGGTGTGCGTCGGGTTGAGGCTGTTACGGGGCAGCGTGCGCTGTCAGTTATCAGTGAACAGTTAT
>JAYVJH010000550.1:0-4094 GCA_043769455.1 Runella sp.
TGCATTGTTGTAGAAGGGGCACATATATCAAAAAGAGCCGTTTTAGGGGCTGGTGTAGTAATAACTGGTAGCTCCAAAGTAATAGATACAACAAGCAAAGAAAGATTCGAATATAGAGGGTTTGTACCAGCAGATTCCGTAGTGATACCTGGTTCTTACACAAAATCGTATCCAGCTGGGGATTTTCAAGTACCTTGCGCACTCATTATAGGCAAACGAAAGGCATCAACTGATCTAAAAACATCTTTAAATGACGCATTGAGAGAAAATAATGTAGCTGTCTGATATAGAAAAATATAATAAAGAGTAAATAAAGAAGGCCGAATCAATTGATTTGGCCTTCTTTTCTTTTACTATACCCCATAAATTTTACTTCAAAAGCTTTATGGTACAAAGATTATATACCATTAAGATACAAATGTAATACAATTTTTTAATAATTTATAATTGTAATCAATAAAAATAAACGTGTAATTGTAAATAAAAAGACAAATGATTGTAACTTATTGATGAGTAAGCACTTACACTCAATTTAGTTATTGCCAAACGCTACAAAGACTTAAAAACTAATACTACAAAACTAACTGGAAAGCCTCTACGCAATTTGGTAATCTAAAAAGTAAAAACGGTTTGATTATAATTCAGTTACCACAAACCCATGGCCTAACCTTACAGTAGCAAAGCGTATTGTTGGCTGAATTAGCTATGTCTTGGTCGAAAAAACGAACGTTTACAAACGTGATTTAGTATAGGTTTGAAGTTCACTATTGTAAATTATTCAGTAAGACAGTTTACAATATTATAATTTACAATGTTGTACTAATTCTAATTTGGTTTAATTTACAATTATATATTTTGTATTACAGTTTACATTTGGTATATTTGCAAGTAAAATAAATGTAAAATTGTAAACGAAGAATGTATGGAAAGCATGGAAGACAGATTTGTAATCAATCGTAAAATCGAAAATATCATTATCAGTAAAGGCTTGACTTCGTCTCACTTTGCCGACGACATAGACGTACCTCGCTCCAGTATATCTCACATATTGGCCAATCGAAATAAACCCAGCTTAGATATAATAAACAAAATAATAAAAAAATACCCAGACGTTAGCTTTGATTGGCTAATGAACGGTGAGATTGAAAAAGCTGAAAATATTGGCACAAAATATACCTATCAGGAAAGGAGAAGCAACCAGTTTATGAAGTCTGATACTATCAAGGTCAAAAATCATAGTTTGGTAGAACAACGAGATGCCCCAAGAAAATATAAAAACAATGAACTGCAGGCAACCAAAAGTTTGCAATTAGATGATAATATTATAGATAACCACACTAAGAAAGTTGCACGAGTCATGGTTTTCTATACAGACAATACATTTGATACATTTGAATCTAAATAGAAATATTTAGATGTATTATTATTTAGACTAAATATAAATAAAAGACAATACATTGATAGTGAAACATTTAAGTTCGTGGAAACTATACCATAAACTTAAATGTTTCACGTGAATTGTTAAAACGCTTATATTCAAGCAATTAACAATATATTAGGTATTAACCAACAAAACAGCCTTACCAATTACTTTTCTATCCATCATTTCTTGTAATACAAAAGGAGCGTCTTCGAGTGAATATAGGCCATGAATGTGCTGTATGAGCTGTCTGTTAGCTATCCATTGCAATATGTCATTTATATTTTGAATACTTTGCCGCGGTTCTTTTTGTGTAAAACTACCCCAAAAAACACCTATTATTTCACAGCCTTTTAGAAGAACCAGATTAAGAGGAATATGTGCGGGCAGTCCTGCGGCAAAACCAACAACAAGAAAACGACCCTTCCAAGCCATTGAGCGTAATGCTGGTTCTGAAAATTTGTCTCCAACGGCATCGTAAACTACATCTACACCGTTCCCATTAGTAAGTTCTTTAATTCTGTCTTTTAGGTCTTCGGTAGTATAATTGATTGTTTCAGTTGCTCCCAATTCTTTACAAATAGCCAGTTTCAGGTCTGTCGAAGCAGCAGCTATTACTTTTGCACCCATCAAAACACCCAACTGGACAGCCGCCAAACCAACACCACCAGCCGCACCCAATACCAAGAGTGTTTCGCCTGGCTGTATTTTGGCTCTATCTTTAAGCGCATGATAAGACGTACAATATGTGTACATCGTTGTTGCGGCAGTAATGTAGTCCATGTTTTCGGGAATGGGTAGGGTAGTAGCAGCATCTGCAACAACCTCTTCTGCAAAACCACCCCAGCCAGTCATTGAAAAAACCCTATCGCCAATTTTTAGATGTTTAACAGATTCTCCAATCTCTTTTATAATACCAGATACTTCGCCCCCTGGCGAAAACGGTAATGATGGTTTGAACTGATATTTGTTTTGTATGATAAGCGTGTCCGGAAAATTAACCCCACAGGCTTTGACACTAATCAATACCTGATTTTCGTTTATTTGTGGTGATGGTACTTCTGATAGTTCGAGGGTTTGGGGCAACCCGTATGATTTGCATAAAATAGCTTTCATAGATTTATATTGTTTTGGTTTGATAAGACAGACAACAATGTGGCTAAAAATCGTTAGATTGCAATAGTTTTTACCTATTTATTATTACTAAAAATGAAAACTTTTTTGAATTTATCTGAATTAAAAACAATGGTAGGGCAAGAGATTGGCTCGACACCATATTTGACTGTTACGCAAGAGATGATAAACGACTTTGCAAAAGCTACATTAGATTTTCAGTGGATTCATACAGACGTAGAAATGGCTAAAAAGTTTTCGCCATTCAAGACTCCAGTAGCTCATGGATTTTTGACGCTATCGCTTGCACCCAAATTTATGGCCGACTTATTTACGGTGAACTCGGTCAAAATGGGTGTCAATTATGGGGCAAATAAAATACGGTTTACTTCGGCAGTCCCCGCAGGCAGTAACGTCAGAATGACGGGGTGGTTGGTGTCGGTAGAAAATATTGATGGTGGTATTAGGCTGATAATGAAATGCGTGTTTGAAATTGAAGGACAGACAAAACCCGCCTGTGTGGCCGAGCTTATTTCTGTTTTGTACGAGTAGGTTAGTAAAAAGATTTGAATATCTCGTATTACCATGTTACTTCATTTGTACCTTTGAGGCTACGGGTCTGCAATGATTTGTGTAGATGAGGATATTTGTAATTGAGCTTATAGAACGCCTGTGATTCTATTTCTATCAATTCAGGAAAAATAGCCGAACGACCTTGTTCACGGGGAATGAGTAGCTCTGTACGTGCCGTTGGAATATTTTTGATATTTATTGCAGAACAAATCACGTTAATATGCTCAATAGTTGAGTAGTCATATCGGCCTACATAACCCAAAAGATGCTCGTTATAAGGCTCTTCGTTGAGTGTAGTAACAATAATAGAAAGTGCTGAATTCATAAAATAGGTAGCTATTCCTTTTAAGACACCTCTTGTTGAGCGAATAATTACAGAACCATCTGCATTAATTATCAGTATTTCTTTGATAATTATTTTTTTCTTGTCTTCATCAAAAAAATAGCGTTCATACTTTCCAGCAAATGGTTTTATTTTTATATCCTCGCTCAACAAATTTCCATTAGCATGAGCAATCGTTCTAAAACTTTGTTCATCTATAAATTCGTTGCCATCAATATCAATTGGCATGAGCCGTCTTTTTCTTTCCATTTTACAACATTTAGCACATATATACTTAGACTCAAAAAAAGCAAAAAAGATGCCAAATAATATTTTTTTTGTCAAAGTTTAAAATCCAGTAGCCGATTCCCTTTATTCTATGATATTTAAAATCATTGGTCAATATTTTATTCATATATTATCGTTAGAATTGACTGCCTTAGCAAGTTGTCAAAAGCAATCAATTCTAAGCCAGTACTGTTCTATTAAAAGCTATATTATATAGAAATATTTTGTTATATAATTTATATTATGTTAAGTAAAACATTAAAGAATAAACTTAAACAGTCGTGAGTTAAATATAATACTGTTAATCAATAAGTTATCAAAATAAAAGTACCATATAACTTTTAGCTAACTACTTAACATACATTTATTGTATTATTT
>JAYVJH010000551.1:0-1697 GCA_043769455.1 Runella sp.
TTTTAAAAGAATCTGTTCTAGAATAAAATTCTAGTGAAATGTCTATTTCTGTTGTTTTTTTAGTATTTTTATAAAAATATAGACTAAAATGCTATGATAGATATAGATCCAGTAGATTTGAAGATTCTGCAATTACTTGAAAAAGATGCTCTTATGACCAATAAGGAGATTGCGGCAGTTTTGAATCTAACTACAACGCCTATACATGAGCGAATTAAAAAACTACGGCGAGATGGCTATATAGCCAAATATACCATTGAACTTGACCATAAAAAACTCAAGAAAAATCTTATCGTATTTTGTAATGTATCGCTCAAAGAACACGCCCAAGAGTATTTACGTCAGTTTGAGACGGATATTCAAACCGTGCCCGAGGTGGTAGAATGTTACTGTATTTCCGGTGGGTCGGATTTTCTTTTAAAGGTTATCGTGAGCGACATGGATGAGTATAAAGACTTTATTCTGAATAAATTAGCGGCCGTTTCAAATATCGGGAGTGCACAGTCGCATTTTGTAATTACCGAAGCCAAGAATAAGTCAATATTAAATTCTTGAAGTTCTGGGAAAAAATATGATTGCCTTTTAAATATTGATTTCACTCATATAAATGCCTAAAAAAAATAATTACAGTAATTCAAATCTCAATTCTATTTTTAGATTTTTGCGGCTTAGCTTTTTTTTTGAGTACTTTTCGTATTAATGAAACAGTCAACAAAATTGCCAAAACACCCATAAAAATAGGTAACCAAATAGCCAAAATACTGACAATTACAGAAACGAAGTTTTCAAAACTACTCAAAAAACTATTTCCTAAACCGCCCGTAAGTTTACTCGAAGCTAGACGAAGCATAGTGGTACTTGACTGTATGGTACCTGCAACGCCTCCGCCAGCAAGTAGACCAAGACCCCATTTGATACTGGGATCATCTATTGGTAAAAACTGTGTTGTAAGCAATGTGCCCGCAACTACCGAAGCTGGTAATGCAATACTATCTAGAATATTATCAATAAATGTAACATAATAGGCACTTATCTCAGCAATACAGGCCGTTACTAAAACGATAGTGGCCGTGTTGCCCGCCATCCAAGCCATATCAGGACTGATACTAATAGCACCAAACTTAGCGGCCAAATTAGATAATAATAAAGGTACGAAAATTCTAAAACCAGAGCCCGCACTCAGTGCCACTCCGAGCAGTAAACCTGGTAGTAAACTAAGCCAATTTTCCATTTTAAAGGATGTTGAGCGTCTGTTCTTTTATTTTTTCGAGTTCGTCTTTCATTTCTACAATCAACCGCTGAATGATTGCATCGTTGGCTTTCGAGCCAATGGTGTTGATTTCTCGGCCAATTTCTTGGCTTATAAAATTGATTTTTTTTCCATTTCCTTCATTGGCCAAAACCTCCAAAAAATAATCGAGGTGTGTAGCCAATCGTACTTTTTCTTCTGAAATGTCAAATTTTTCGAGGTAATAAATCAGTTCTTGTTCAAAGCGATTTTTATCAAAACTTTCATCGTTTGTTAAATCGGCAACGGCCTTCAAGAGGCGTTCTCTGATGGCAGGGATTCTGACTAAATCCTGTTCCCTTATTTTTTGTAATTTATCAGCAATTGAGGCAATATAATCACCAAAAAGATTTGACAAAACGGCCCCTTCCCTCATTCTAAAAACATTACATTCGGCCAAGGCCGTTTG
>JAYVJH010000552.1:0-1851 GCA_043769455.1 Runella sp.
ACGGCTCGTTATGTAGATCAGGGCGGTGGTAAGCGCAAAGGCTCGTTTGCAATGTACTTAGAGCCTTGGCATGCCGACGTTTTTGAGTTTTTGGATTTGCGAAAAAATCATGGTAAAGAAGAACTACGAGCAAGAGACCTGTTTTACGCACTCTGGATTCCAGATTTGTTTATGAAACGTGTCGAAGCCAACGATGTATGGTCGCTGATGTGTCCGCACGAATGCCCAGGCTTGGCCGACTGCCACGGTGATGCCTTTGAGGCTCTTTATGAAAAATACGAGCGTGAGGGCAAAGTCCGTAAAACAATAAAAGCACAAGATTTGTGGTTTGCCATCATGGAGTCGCAAATAGAGACAGGTACGCCCTATATGTTGTTCAAAGACCATGCAAACAATAAATCGAACCAAAAAAACTTAGGTACAATCAAGTCGTCGAATCTCTGTACCGAAATCATGGAGTTTACCTCGCCCGAGGAAGTGGCTGTTTGTAACCTGGCATCTATCTCGTTGCCAAAGTTTATTGAACAAGGCACCGACGGGTTTTTGAGATTTAATCACCAAAAATTATACGAAATCACGAAGGTTGTTACCAAAAACCTCAACAGAATCATCGACCTTAACTATTACCCTGTGCCAGAGGCCGAACTAAGCAACAAACGCCACCGCCCTATCGGTATAGGCGTGCAGGGCTTGGCAGACGCCTTTGCGATTTTGAGAATGCCTTTTGAGTCAGAAGAAGCAGCAAGGCTAAACAAAGATATTTTTGAAACCATTTATTATGGAGCAGTTGTAGCCTCAAAAGAACTGGCTCAAATTGAGGGGCCGTACCAAACGTGGAAAGGCTCACCGATTTCGGAGGGTATTTTTCAGTTTGATATGTGGAACGTAACGCCAGAAAGTGGCCGCTGGAACTGGGCTGATTTACGCCAAGAAGTCATGACGCACGGTGTCAGAAACTCGCTCTTGTTGGCCCCAATGCCAACGGCTTCGACAAGCCAAATATTAGGTAACAATGAGTGTTTTGAGCCATTTACGTCCAATATTTATGTAAGGCGAGTACTTTCGGGTGAGTTTGTGGTTATCAATAAATATTTATTGAAAGACTTGGTAAAATTGGGCATCTGGAACGAATCAATGAAAAATTACCTGATGCAAGCCAACGGCTCGATTCAGAATATCCCAGGAATGCCCTCAAACCTAAAAGGACTTTATAAAACAGCTTGGGAAATAAAACAAAAAGTATTGTTGGAGATGGCTGCCGACCGTGGGGCATTTATTTGTCAAAGCCAATCGCTCAATGTATTTATGGAAGGGCCAAGTTTTGGAAAACTGACTTCAATGCACTTTTATGCTTGGAAAAAAGGACTCAAAACGGGTATGTACTACCTCCGCACACAGGCCGCCGTCGATGCAGTGAAATTTACTGTCGAAAAACAAGCCGAACCAATGCTTGAAGTAGTGGCAAAGGTTGAAGAAAAAGAACTGGACTACGAAAAATACGCCCAAGACCACGCCAGCCCAAAGCCAGAAACAACTGACGAAGAACCAACTTTGCTCGGATAAACAACCGCACTAAGATTGGAATAAACGACAAAGGGCTGCAGAAATGCTGCTCTTTGTCGTTTGTGCCATAGTTCCAAAAATAGTAGAAACCACCCCTCAAACACTTTTCAAATTATATTTTCTAAACCAAACCTAATGCAAGCTATTCTGGGAGTACTTTTTCATTCAATTGGCGGGTTTTCGTCGGGTAGTTTTTATTTACCGTACAAAAAAGTCAAAAACTGGGCTTGGGAAAGCTACTGGATAGTGGGCGGTATTTTTTCTTGGTTTGTTGTGCCACCCGTAGCT
>JAYVJH010000553.1:0-1992 GCA_043769455.1 Runella sp.
AGTTCAAAGAACGCCATTTCGGGTTCAATCATCCAAAACTCAGCCAAGTGGCGGGTAGTATTTGAGTTTTCGGCACGGAATGTTGGCCCAAAAGTATAAATCTTCGATAGTGCCAATGCTCCCAGTTCACCTTCTAATTGTCCCGAAACAGTCAGATTGGTTTCACGGCCAAAAAAATCTTCCTTAAAATCTATCTTGCCCTCATCGGTACGTGGTAGTTTGTCCAAGTCGAGGGTTGTTACTCTAAACATTTCGCCTGCGCCCTCGGCATCTGAGGCCGTGATGATGGGTGTGTGCAGATAAAAAAAACCGTTTTCGTTGTAATATTTATGAACGGCAAAGGCAAGTGCATGACGTATTCTGAGAATGGCACTAAATGTATTGGTGCGTGGCCGTAAGTGAGCAATTTCTCGTAAAAACTCCAATGAATGGCGTTTGGGTTGTAGCGGATATACTTCTGGGTCGGCAGTGCCATAAACCTGAATATCAGCAATTTTGACTTCAACCACCTGACCCGAACCCATCGAAGCCACCAACTCGCCCGTAATTTTTATACATGAGCCAGTTGTAATGAGTTTTAGGGTTTCTTCGGCGATTTGGCCTGGCTCTGCTACAGTCTGAATGTTGTGTATAGTTGAGCCGTCGTTTACGGCTATAAAAATAGCATTTTTACTTTCTCGCTTAGTTCGTACCCAGCCTTTGACAGTTACGGCTGTGCCTGCTGGCTGTTGTAATATGGTTTTTATTTGTGTTGGTCCCATGATTGTAGATAAATAATGACGTTGATAAATAAAGTCTGTGTCGCAAAATTAGTTGAATTGACACTTAATTGCCAATAATTACGGTAATTATAAATATCCAACCGTGCCAAGCCTACTTATCAGGCAAATATGACTTGTTTTTAGTCCGTTGGCTGAAGCCAACGGCAACTGATTTGCTACCGTGGTCTGTATCCTCACAGGTGTAAATCAACAAACTTTACTTGGCACGTATTGCATCAACGGGATCCATGCGTGAGGCCATAAAGGCAGGAACGATGCCTGACACAACTCCTATGACACTCGATACCACCAAGCCGAGTGTTACGTTTTGGGGAGAAAGTACAATATCTAAACTACCCAATTTAATATAAGACAGCGCATAAACCAAGCCTATACCAACCAAACCACCAATTAAACTCAAAAATATTGCTTCAAATAAAAATTGAAACAGAATAAAATAATTTTTGGCACCCAACGATTTCTGAATACCAATGAGACTTGTACGTTCTTTGACCGATACAAACATAATATTGGCAATACCAAAACCACCTACTAAAATCGAGAAACTGCCAATAATCCAACCTGCAAAGGTAATAATACCAAACAACCCGCCGATGGCTTTGGTGGCTGCTTCGGGCCGATTGATAGAAAAATTATCGGATTGAGATGGTTTTAGACCTCGTTTGGTACGCATCAATCCCACGATTTCGGCTTCAAGTTCCAGTAATCCTTTGTCTTGTTCTTGGCCTTTGATGACAATATCGACACTTGGCTCTGACGATTGGAAACTCTGTGCAAAGGCAAGATAAGGGAGCAGTACTTTGGTGTCGGGGTTGCCTGCGATGTCAAAAAGCCCTTTTCCTTTTTTGGCTTGTACGCCTACTATCAGGTATTTTAAGCCGTTGATTTTAAATGTTTTGCCCACAGGGTCGGGGTCGTTTGGAAAAAGCGTTTCTACTATTTCTGACCCAACAATGGCTACATTTCGCCCTGCGTCCATTTCTTGTGGTATAAAATACCGACCAACGGCTATTTTTACATCAGAAATTTTATCGTACTCAAACGTAACACCCTGCACAAGGACTTCCATGCTGTTGTTACCGTTTTTGACGTTTTGGCCGCCTCTAAAGTCCATCGCTACCACAGCTTCGGATTTGTCTAAGCGGTCGGCCAGAAATTTGTAATCTTTGTAGTTGGTTTCGGGCCATTGAAAATATTTCCACCACTGAAA
>JAYVJH010000554.1:0-2409 GCA_043769455.1 Runella sp.
TTACGACCCGACTCCAATAAGTAATCATAGTTTGAGATATAAGTCGTTAGGTTCATAAATAATTTATTACTAAAAATATGATTCCAGCGGGCTGTGCCAGTGGTATTGCCCCACTCAAAACCAAAGTCTGCTCCAAATACATCACGGCCAAAATAACCCGACATATAAAAAGTGTTTTTGTCGTCCAATCTAAAATTGGCTTTGGCCGTCAGGTCATAAAAATTAAATTGGCTTCCTGCCAGATTACTTGCCAAAAAGGGCTTCGCCAGCACATCAATATACGACCGCCGCCCTGCTACAATAAACGAACCTCTGCCTTTGGCAAAGGGGCGTTCGTAGGCCAATCTCGAAAAAATAGTGCCGATACCACCATTGAGTTCTGCTTTTTTTGAATTTCCTTCTTTGAGCCGCACGTCCAAAATCGAAGAAATACGACCACCGTATTGAGCAGGAATACCGCCTTTGATGAGTTTAACGTCTTTGACAGCATCTGGATTGAAGACCGAAAAAAAACCAAACAAGTGCGATGAATTAAAAACAGGTGCTTCGTCGAGCAGTACTAAATTTTGGTCAATGTTTCCACCTCTTACATTAAACCCCGAAGCCCCCTCCCCAACTGACGTTACGCCTGGCAATAGCTGAATACTCCGCACCAAGTCCACCTCTCCCAGTAGTGCTGGCATTTGTCTGATGGTTTTCATTTCGACTTTATTGACCGACATTTCGATACTTTTTACGTTTTCGTCGGCTTTTCGGGTTGTAATTATCACCTCTTGAAGGTCGAGGTTGGCATCTTTGAGTTCTATGTCCAACTTCACATCACCTGTTTCTAATTTGACCGTTTTTTCTAATCGGGCATAGCCTACATAATTAAAAATCAGAGTATAAGTACCTTTGGGGAGTGTGATTGCAAAAAAACCATAGTCATTGGTCAATGTTCCGTTTCCGATTTCTTTCACAAAAACAGAAACTCCCAAAAGCCGCTCACCGTTTCGGACATCTTTGACAAAACCGCTGATTGTTTTTTTATCTTGACTAAATAAATTTGTACTCAATAACAGAACGAGCAATAGTAATAATTTTTTTTTCATAGCGTGTATTTTTCACTTTTTTAATGTAAAACGTTATAAATGTAGGTTTTTGTTCAAAAAAGTAGAATTAAATTGTGATAAGTAGTTTCGATAATGATTTAAGAGGCTGTTATCTATTTTAATTATGACAACCTCATTTAGGATTACCCTCACCGCCAAACAATAAAAAAATACGAATAGAGCGTACATTTTTTAATAAATTAACTACTTTTGAAACTCAAATCCCTCACAAAACAGCACAACAAGAATGATTATAGACTCGCTATTGATTCAAACCCAGCAGCCCCACTCCGACAACGGAATGATAGGGCAGGCCATTACTTACGAAAAAATACCAACACAAATTTATGCAGACTCCAACGACGCATCGAGGGCTGTGGCTCGGGAGATTGCTAATTTGATTCGCCAAAAACAAAAAGAGAGTAAACTGTGCGTGCTGGGACTTGCAACTGGCTCATCGCCAAAGACGGTTTACGCCGAACTCGTCAGAATGCACCGTGAAGAGGGGCTAAGTTTTAAAAACGTTGTGTCGTTTAACTTAGACGAATACCACCCCATGACTCCCGACTCAATTTATAGCTATTGGCGGTTTATGCGTGAGCAGTTATTTGACAAGGTGGACATAGACCCAAAAAACTATTTTATACCCGACGGACAGATTCCGCCTGCGATGATTCCTGAGTTTTGTCAGAACTATGAAAATAAAATTAGTGCATTGGGTGGTTTAGATTTTCAGTTGTTGGGTATTGGCGGCAATGGTCATATTGGGTTCAATGAGCCTGGCTCACTCATCAACTCTCGTACCCGCCTAATGACCCTCGACCACTCTACACGTGCGGCGGCCGCGATGGAGTTTGGGGGCTTGCCACAAGTACCCAAAAAAGCAATTACGATGGGTGTGTCGTCAGTGATGAGTGCCAAACGAGTAGTGCTACTGGCTTGGGGCGAGCGCAAAGCCGCCGTTATTCAGGGTGCTGTTGAGGGGCAAGTTACAGAGCTAAACCCAGCTTCGTATTTGCAGGCTCACCCCAACGCCGCTTTTATTATCGACCAGCGGGCGGCCTCCGAACTAACCCGTATGAAAACCCCGTGGCTCGTCGATAGTATCGAATGGGACAATGCGATGATAAAAAAAGCTGTTACTTATCTATCCAGAAATATCCGTAAGCCAATTCTGAAACTCACTACCAAAGACTACAACGACAACGGTATGAGCGATATGCTGGCGGCTCATGGCTCAGCTTACGATATTAACATCGATGTTTTTAACCAACTACAACACACCATCACAGGCTGGCCCGGCGGCAAAGCCAATGCC
>JAYVJH010000555.1:0-1618 GCA_043769455.1 Runella sp.
CCTCTACGTGGAGTATTCCAGAGGCGGCCTCGACCGAAATATCGTCTGTTTTTTTTGAAAATCTACAACGCCAAAAACTTAAAAATATAGCCCTGACAACCTCTAAACAGGCTTTTATAAAAAACCACCCCGAGCAATTTATGCCCGTTTTCTGGGCAGGATTGGTGCTGATTGGAAAATAAATAAATTTTTATGCCTGTTTCAAAAACCAGTATCTTTGCAAAAAAACTATACGACTATGATTACCGTATCAATAGAAACCAGCAGCCCCAAAGCCATAGACTTTGCCCGAAAACTGATGGCAAGCAAAAGACAGTCTCAGAAAGAAATGCAAGCGTTTGCGAAAACATCTGAATTTCAAGACATAATAACAGAATTAGAGAAAAAGAATGGACGGTAAAGTCGAAAAAAGGAACGCCTATATCCACCATTTTCGTGGTGGCATAGAAAATTTGTACACCTTTGTAACAGACAATAAAGTTTCATATGATGTAAAATTCAAACCCAGCGATTATATTCTTGAGAATCGCACACCTTTTTATGTACCTGCATTTGAGTTAATTATACGAGTAGCAAGCAATCCAAACGAAAAAAAATCGCCACTTGACCCAAAAATAGCAGGGACTGTTGCAACTATTTTTGATGATTTTTTCAACAACAACAACGAACAGGTTGTCATTTATATCTGCGACTCGTCAGATGCACGAGAGGAGGCCAGGCGGCGCAAGTTCAATCAGTGGGTGGAGTATTTTAAGGGAAATGAGTATTTGAAAGTAGATACCAAAATCATTGACCCGCTGGGGCCTATTTATTATAGTTCAATCATTCTTCGTACCAATAATTCCTACCGCAATCAAGTCATTCAGGCATTTATTGACTTGGCCGATGAAAACCAAAAGTAATGCTTCAAACGATGCTGTTATTTCATGCAGTCGCTTGGTTCTGCCGAGTGACGACTATCGGTCGGCCTCTGGCCGATGTTATTTTATACTAACAACCACAAGTCGTCATTTGCCAGTAAAAGTAGTTTCTAATCAATTTGCCTAATATAGTCAAAATATTCGGCCAAAGGCCGCACGACAGTAGTTACTCAGCAAAACCGAGCAACTGAAATGATACCATCGCCACTTATTTCTTCTTCAAAAAATAAAACAACCCAAGCCCTATACCCAAACCAATAAGCCCGAGGCCGAGACCGTACTGTTGCAAAAATGATGGCGAGTTGCCCATCATCGTATCGCCAGATGGCACAAGCAAATACCCCCCAACCAACGCCAACACTACCGAAGCCGCTATGGCCAATTTTGGACTGAGCGGTTGTATTTGTGGTTTTGTTATGTCTGTCTCTATATTGACGGTCGTATATTTTTCGATAAGTTGCTGCCCACCTTGTTTCATTTTTAAATAGAAAGCAAACTCTTGCTCAAAAACAGGGTCTTGCCAGAGGCTGGCTGTTTCTTGATCCGACAGGTCGCCTGCCAATAGGTTTTTGAAGGTTGATGTATTATATTTTTCCATGATTTGTTTATCGTTAAATTTGTTTTCAAAAATACAGACGATTAAAGTCGCCTTTTTTTAAGTCTATCTCTCCTTTTCCTCGCAACCTATTACACAATCT
>JAYVJH010000556.1:0-2504 GCA_043769455.1 Runella sp.
CGAGTAATGATAGACTTGCATTAAATGCCTGTTGGTCATTAGTTTCAAAAAACTCAATAGGGTCGTCAATCTCTGCCCTATATAATTGAATTTTACCAATAGATTCGAGCATTCTCAACAAATAAATCAGATCGTTATTGACGGACATTTGCATAAATTAAGTCTTTTTTAGCACGGTAAAGAATGATAGGGTCAGCATATTTTTTAAACATAATATCTACACGAATAGTCAAATCAGTTTCAACCTTCTTTTTGAACGCTATCCATTTTTTAAAATCTCGAGGGTCTGCATCTATCAATAAATCTAAATCGTTGGCATCTTCGCCACGAGCAACAGAACCAAAAATGCCTATACTTTCCAAATTATAAGTGTGAAATATTGTAGAACTTTCGAGGTACTCAATGATGGTTTTTAAAGATTGCATGATGTCATTGTGTTTATTTAATTAAGTGCAGAAGACCCTTCAGTAGTTACCAAATCTTCGGCGATTATGTTTGATGCTCATGGTTTTTGTACTTAATGATGTTGGGTACTTTTATGAATATAGCACTCTCTCTTTTTTTAAGAGATATTTGGCTTTTGTTAAGCCCCAAAATTAACCAAAATCTACGACCATTTAAGATTACATAATAAATAAAAATCCAGTCTGCTCGTAGCCATGGGCATTGATGAGCCACTGTATTTATTTTTGGCTTATATTTGGGCAAATATACCTTACTCGATTATTGTCAATGATTCCTCTACCCGAACGAATGCGACCCCGTAGTTTAGACGACTTCGTTGGTCAGCCAAAACTATTGGGCAACAAAGGTGCTTTGCGGCGAGCCATCGATGGCAATCTCATTCCGTCTATGATATTGTGGGGGCCGCCGGGCGTTGGCAAAACTACGCTGGCCCTGCTCATTGCCGAAACCACTAAACGTACTTTTTATAGCCTGAGTGCCATTAGTTCGGGCATCAAAGAGCTGCGTGAGGTATTGAGCCGCCCATCGGGGTTGTTTTCGCCGATTGTGTTTATTGACGAAATACACCGTTACAACAAAGGCCAGCAAGATGCGCTGTTGGGGGCTGTCGAAAAAGGGCAAATTACGCTCATAGGTGCTACAACCGAAAACCCTTCTTTTGAGCTAAACTCAGCCCTGCTGTCTCGTTGTCAGGTGTATATTTTAGAGTCGTTGGGGCGGTCAGAGCTGATACTGATGATTGACCAAGCCATTGCCAAAGACGATTATCTAAAACTCAAAACCTTTCGGTTTCAGTCTTACGATACCCTCCTGCGACTGTCGGGTGGTGATGGGCGCAAGCTGTTAAATTTATTGGAACTTGTTGTAAATGACCAATTTGCCGAATCCATAATTGTTGTTACTGACGACCTCGTTGAGCAAGTAGCGCAGCAAAACACGGCTCGCTATGACAAGTCTGGCGAGCAACATTACGACATCGTTTCGGCTTTTATCAAGTCATTGAGAGGTTCAGACCCCAACGCATCGCTTTATTGGCTGGCCCGTATGATAGTGGCTGGCGAAGACCCCGAGTTTATAGCTCGCCGTATGTTGATATTGGCCTCAGAAGACATTGGCAACGCCAACCCCACGGCCGTTATCATGGCCAACGCCTGTATGCAGGCCGTCAAGGCGATTGGCTACCCCGAATGTCGCATTGTACTGTCGCAGGTGGTTGTATATTTGGCTACTTCGGCCAAAAGCAATGCCAGTTATGTAGCCATTGACGAAGCGATTAAGCTCGCTACCCAAACCGCAGACTTACCCGTACCGCTACACCTTCGCAATGCCCCCACCAAGTTAATGAAAGAGGTTGGTTATGGCAAAAATTATAAGTACGCTCATGAATTTACTGGTAATTTTGTTCAACAAAACTTTTTGCCAGACGACCTCAAAGGTACAAAAATATATGACCCTGGCTTCAATCCCCGTGAAAATGAAATCAGAAAGCAATTACAAAACTGGTGGAAAGATTGGTATGAATATTAAAGATACGAGCAAATGGAACAAGTACTAATTGAAGAAAAAACGTTTGAAAAACAAAACCTTACAACCAATCCGCTACCCAAAGGCGACTACGAATATTGTACGTTTATCAACTGCAATTTGGCCGAAGCTAACTTGGCTCATATCAAACTTTTAGACTGCGTTTTTATTGACTGTAACCTGAGTTTGGCCAACATTACAGGCACGGCTTTTCGAGATGTTCGGTTCAAGGATTGTAAAATGTTGGGGCTTCATTTTGATACTTGTTCCAAATTTGGGTTGTCGTTTGGTTTTGAAAATTGCAATCTAAACCATTGCTCGTTCTATCAGACCAAAGTCAAAAAAACGATTTTTAAAAATACCCAACTACGAGAAACCGACTTTACAGAGGCCGATATGACAGGCTCTGTTTTTGACGACTGCGACCTATCGGCGGCTACTTTTCAAAAAACAATAATCGAAAAATGTGATTTTCGGACGGCATTCAACTATGTGATTGACCCCGAAAACAATAA
>JAYVJH010000557.1:0-8478 GCA_043769455.1 Runella sp.
TTGGCCACACTTCGGTTGGTGTTGTCGGTGGTGGTTTCTATCAATATAGCTATGCCATGCGGCCCTTTTCCTTCATAAATCACTTCTTTGTAGTCTTCTTTATCCTTCGAAATAGCTCTTTTTATGGCTCTATCGACTGTTTCTTTGGGCATATTGGCTGCTTTGGCGTTTTGTAACAATGCCCTCAGCCGAGAGTTAGCACCTGGGTCTGGCCCGCCAGACGTTACGGCCATTACGATGTCTTTGCCGATGCGGGTAAAAGTTTTGGCCATCATGCCCCAGCGTTTTAGTTTGCTCGCTTTGCGGTATTCAAATGCACGTCCCATGGTTTGTTAATTAGTAAATTATGTGTTGTTGTGAGTTATGTTGTTATTACAAATTCTAAATAATTGTCGGTATGTATTGTTTCGGCTACTGAGATAGGATAGTTATTTATAAACGATTGTGGAAACTTTACTTTTTTGTCAGGACTAAACTTAAATTCATAAGCGGCAAATTGTCCGTTAGATTCTTCAATATAATCAATTTCTTGCTGCTGGGTTGTACGCCAAAAAAAAGAATTAACCTGCTTTTGGTGGTATTTAAGTAGTTTTAGTCGTTCGTTTACTAAATAATTTTCCCATAATGCACCTTTGTCGTTTCTCAGATTGAGCGGTTGATAGTTTTTAATGAGTGCATTCCTAATACCATTGTCATAAAAATATATTTTACGACTTTTTCCAATTTCATTCCTGGCGTTTCGGCTCAAAGCACGCAACCTAAACACCACAAACGATTTTTCGAGTAGGTCAATGTAACGAGTTACAGTGGCTTGGTCTATTTTGAGTATCTTGGACAATTCATGATACGACACTTCCGACCCCATCTGCAAAGCCAATGCCTCCAACAAAGAGCTAATCACCTCAGATTTTCTGATGTCTTGGTAACTAAAAATGTCTTTGTAGAGATAACTATCACAAATATTTCTCAGTATTATTTCTTCGTTGCCTTCGTTCAAAACTACTTCTGGATATTGACCATAAATAAGCCGATGTTCGAGTAGTCGTTTTTCTTCAATTATCCCATTGTGCTGCACCAGTTCTTCTGTCGAAAAAGGCAATAGGTTAAACTCAAATTTCCGTCCTGTGAGTGGCTCTTGCATTTCGTTCGACAACTCCAATGCCGATGAGCCAGTTACTACTACTTTTTTTTCTGGAAAATTATCAATCAACAATTTGAGCGTTATACCAATGTTTTTTACCCGTTGCGCTTCGTCTATCAAAATCAAGTCGGCATTGCCAACCAATACTCGCAATTGTGTTGAGGTTACGTTGGTGAGTTGTTGCCTAATGTCGGGTTCGTCGCAGTTGAGCCAGATAGTTTTTCCTTCAAAGCTACGTTGTATTTCTTTCAACAATGTCGTTTTTCCAACTTGCCTTGGGCCTGTCAGAATCAGAATTTTGCCACTTTTGAGGCTCGACTGCAATGTCTTTAACGACGTTCTTTCTATCATTTGACGTTATTTTTTGGTTATAATCCAAAAATAGTATAATAATTTTAGATTATAACCAAAAAATATTATGTTTTAGTATTGTCATATTTTCATTCCGTGGTCTGTGTCTCACAGACCTAAGCAATGGCCTGTGAGACACAGACCACGGAGCGGAGGATACTGTATTTACTTTGTCAATCATAAATTTCACGTCGATTTCCAGCAGCGATTACGACAATGACTAACTGGGTATCAAAAATTTCATAAATTACCCTATAATCGTATAACTACGCACTTTTGATTTTTCGATTTTTTAAATAACTATCGAAGGAAATACGACTTCCATCATCGTCTTTTTTTGCTTGGTCGTATAGGCGAACATCAGCTAAGTCTTCGAGGCTATCTAACATTTTTTGATAGTCTTTGATGGGTAAGATAACGGCCATTTTTTGGCCTAAACTGTCAGTAATAAATTGCGTTTTCATTGTATTTCAATGTTTTTGTGTGCTAAAATCATATTTCAATCATAACCTGCCTCCCCAAAATATCCTCCATCGTTTCTCTTTCACGAATCACTTTTGCTTGACCATTGATGACCAATACCTCGGCAGGGCGAAAACGACTATTGTACTGGCTACTCATCGTAAAGCCATAAGCCCCCGCATTTTTAAAAGCCAAAATATCGCCCTCGTTCACTATCGGTAGGGTTCGGTCTTTGGCAAAAGTATCTGTTTCGCAAATATACCCAACTACGTCATAGGTTTCGGTTTTGGTCAGTTCTGTATTCGACACATTGACAATGTCATGGTAAGAGTCGTACATCATTGGTCTGATGAGGTGGTTGAGGCCAGAGTTTACGCCCACAAAAGTACGGGTAGGATTGTGCTTTACGACATTGGCCGTAACAAACAAATGCCCACATTCAGATACCAAAAACTTGCCAGGCTCAAACCACAACTGTAACGGTCGGCCATATTGCCCACAAAAATCTAAAAATGCGCTACTCAACTGCTGCCCAAGTGCTACCATGTCGGTAACGACATCGCCGTCTTTGTAGGCTACCTTAAAACCACCACCTAAATCAATAAATTGTAGATTGGGAAAGGCGTGGGCAAACTCAAAAATTATATCGGCCACTTGCACAAATGCCTCGGGCGTTTTGATGTCTGAGCCTGTATGTTGATGAATACCAATGACTTGTATGTCGTATTTATGGATAATATCTAAAATCTGGGCTTTCTGCCCAACGTCAATCCCAAACTTTGAGCCTTCGTGAGCTGTCATAATCTTGGCATTGCCGCCTGCCGCTACATTGGGCTTGATGCGAAGCGAGCAGCCAACGGTGTTGCCATATTGCTGCCCAAATTTTTCGAGAACAGACAGATTGTCCAAATTTACGGTTGAGCCTTGGGCTACTGCGGCCTCGATTTCGTCAAACGATACTCCGCTTGGTGTAAACGTGATTTGTGAGCCGCTGTAACCTGCCATAAGCCCCAACTGCATTTCTTGCGGCGAGACGACATCTAACTCAACACCTTGCTGCCGCATGAGTTTCAAAATCGAGATGTTGGTCAGGGCTTTGCAGGCAAATTTTATTTTGAGATTGACCGTTGAAAAAACTGACTTTAATTCATTGATTTTTTCTATAATTTTATTGGCATCATACACATACAAGGGCGAGCCGTGTTGCTGCACAATGTTCAAAACAGGAATATGCTGGATTTGGTATTGGTTGTTTTTTAAAACCATATTCTAAAATTGATTTTCTACTGATTTTGACTATTTTATTTAACCACAAAACTAACAAAAGGCCGCAAAAGAATTGTGATTAGTGATAAGAATTTAATGGCTCTCTGACAATTTTAGACAGAGATTGAAAATTATCAAAATTTTTGCTTTATAAACTGTTAATTATTAGAGTTTTATAGATTTGACGATTTTCAAAAAGTTATCAAATCTATGAAACTCGCCAAAATTATCAGAGAGCCATTGTTTTTTATTACCTATACGTTCTATAATTTTTATGATCAAATAGCGAAATACAGCAAAAATAGAGATACGTTACTTTACGATGATAAGTAAAATTTGCTTTTTAACACAGTTCATCAAGCAAATTTAAACAAGATTATAAATGTGCTTAACTCATTGATATTTAATACTTAATCTGTACACTGGCAAATTAGCACACTTACATGAGTAGATTAGCAAAACTATTTAAGTAATAAAAAAATGTAATTTGCTGATAATCAAAACTCTATATTCTTAATTCTTAACTCTTAATTGTGCTACGAACATTAGCGAACATGAAAAATGTATCGTAATTTTGTCTCGTAAAATTAGTATGGAAAAGGTTTTTCCAATTTTGAATTTTGCGGCAAAAGCCCATAACACGACATCTTCATTCATTCTCTAATTGTTTAAATGCCTATTTTATCAACCCTTATTTTTTGGCCATTACTTGGCACATTGGTCATTTTACTGTTACCCTATTCGCAGCAACACCGCTACAAATGGATTTCCGCTGGTTTTTGTTTGGTAGAGTTGTTATTGACTTTTTGGCTCTACCATAATTATCAAACTAATAAATCACTCACTTATCAATTTGTAGAGCAACACGACTGGATAACGCTTAAATTGGGCGATTTGGGAGTAGTTTCGATTGATTATTTGTTGGGAATTGACGGAATCAGCCTGCCGATGGTACTATTAACGGCTCTGGTGATGCTTGTGGGGGCGGTAGCGTCATGGACGATTGACAAAAAACAAAAAGCCTATTTTGCGCTTTATTTGATACTAACGAGTAGCATCATGGGGTGTTTTCTGGCCTTAGATTTCTTTTTGTTTTTTCTGTTTTTTGAATTTATGCTCTTGCCCATGTACTTCCTGATAGGGCTTTGGGGTGGGCCAAGACGTGAATATGCCGCTATCAAGTTTTTTATCTATACATTACTTGGTTCTGTTTTGATTCTGATTGTGATGATTGCCCTATACCTTTCAGTTATTGACCCTGCGGCCAACGTACTCACACATACTTTTGATTTACGACTCATGGCCGATGGACGTAACTATTTAACAAACAGTATTTTGTCGCTCACAGGCCAGGTACAAATATTGGGTATTTCGTCTCGGTCATTGGCTTTTTGGCTGTTGTTTATCGGTTTTGCCATCAAGCTGCCCATTGTACCTTTGCATACTTGGTTGCCCGATGCCCACGTCGAAGCACCTACACCTGTGTCGGTAGTGTTGGCTGGTATTTTGCTCAAAGTTGGGGGCTATGGCTTTATTAGAATTTTATTACCAATTTTTCCTGACGTAGCCAATCAATATGCGTATAGTTTGGGAATAATAGGCTCTTTATCAATAGTTTATGGTGGTTTTGTAGCCTTGGCACAGTACGACTTAAAGAAAATGATAGCCTATTCGTCAGTTTCGCACATGGGTTTTGTGTTATTGGGCGTAGCTTCCTTGACTGTCGTTGGCGTAAACGGGGCGATATTTCAGATGGTCAGTCATGGTGTACTATCGGCAATGCTGTTTTTGATTACTGGCGTACTCTACGACCGCACCCACGACCGACAAATTGACAATTACCGAGGTCTGGTAGCTGTCATGCCCATTTTTACAGTGCTAACTGGCATCACGTTTTTTGCCTCGCTTGGGCTACCCGTTTTTTCGGGGTTTATCGGTGAATTATTTACTTTAATGGGTGGTTTTCAGTCTGTTGTGTTGCCAATTTGGGTACCAGCAGTAGCCACTTTGGGAATCGTGTTGGCGGCGGCTTATTTTTTATGGACGTTCCAAAAAATGTTTTTTGGAACGTTCTGGACTCGTAAAATCCAGAGCGAATCACTACTTACAGACCTTACTTTCCGAGAAAAACTCATGCTCGTTCCGCTTGCAGTACTGTCGCTGGTTTTTGGTATTTTACCCAGTTTGATTTTCGATTTAACTAATACAAGCGTCGGGCAAATGATGGCGATATTTGAGTAAATACCTACTGAAACACCCGTACATAGTCCACAAACATTCGCTGAGGAAACGGTGTCGAGCTATCGGGTGAGCCAGGCCAGTTGCCACCAACGGCGACATTGAATATAAAAAACTGATTGGCATTGAACGGATAATTGGCTGGGCTAACCATATTGATGGTGTTGGTATAAAACAGTTTGTCATCTACATACCACTTGATGATGTCTTTTTCCCAGATGATACTAAATACATGAAATTTCTGAGAGAAATCTTCGGGAGCTGGCAAAAAATAGTCTGCACCTTTGTAAACATGATTGGTGCTGCTACTGCCCCAGTGCGCTGTACCAGAAACACGGTTGGGATTGCTGCCTACGAGTTCCATGATGTCTATTTCGCCACAAGCAGGCCAGTTTACAGTCGAGATATTTTCGCCGAGCATCCACAATGCAGGCCACATTCCTTTGGCTACGGGTAGCTTGGCTCTGATGTCTATTCGACCAAATGTAAAAAAACGTTTTCCTTTGGTAGTCATTCGGGCGGAGGTATAATTAAAACCACCCAATGACTCTTTTCGTGCTTCGATTATTAAATTTCCAGTCGATACAAATGAGTTTTGCGGCCTTGCTGTATAGTTTTCGAGTTCATTATTACCCCAGCCGTTGTTATTGCCCGACTCGAAGTTCCATGAGTTGCTATTGATTTCATTTCCCGAAAACTCGTCATTCCATACCAATCGGTAGTTAGGGTAAATTTTGGGTGTGGTGTAGCCGTCGTTGTTGGTGGGCAAATAGCTACCGTCTGATGCCACAATCGTTGCCGAAACGGTAGGAAAACTAAGGGTACAATTTTTGATGTCCGAAAACTGAATCGTAAATTTCAGGTCGTCTTGACGAAGACTATCGCCTGTGATGGATATTTCAAAAAAACCACCTGTCTGATTGGCGGGTATTGTAATGGTGCCATTGCTCATTTTAAAATCTCGTGGGGCGGTAGCAGTACCAGCCACCAATGTGTAGGCAACCGAAACTGGCTGTGAGGTAGCTTTGCTCAGTATGGCATCGACCCTCATTGTGGTATTGGTAGCTCTCCGAACTTGACTTGTGTTCAAGATTGTAAGCTCGGGTAGTGGCTCGGCTAGAGCGGCTGTCTTGCAAGAAAGTAAACCACAAAGGCCGACTATGACAGAAAGTAACATTGATGTTTTGGTTATCATTGTTGATTTATGTTTTGATTTAGAGTAATAATCCTGCAAAAGTAGCCGACATATAACTGGCCAATGTACCTGCAATCAGGGCTTTAAACCCCAACTTGGCAAGGTCTGAGCGGCGGCTTGGTGCCAACTCGCTTATGCCGCCTACTTGTATGGCAATAGAGCTAAAATTGGCAAAACCACACAATGCAAAACTTGTGATGGCTAATGTTTTTGGGCTAATGGTTTCTTTGAGTTTGACAAGGTCTAAGTATGCTACAAACTCATTGATGACCATTTTTGTTCCCATCAGCGAGCCTGCTACCTCAATATCTTTGGACGGTACGCCCATAGCCCACGCAAAACCCGAAAATAACTTGCCCAAAATGAGTTTGAAACTCAATTCAGGGAAGCCAATCATCAAGCCTGTTTTACCCAAAATATAATCTAATAAACCTACAAGCGCAATAAAACCAATCAACATAGCCACTACATTGAAACCAACTTTCAAGCCCTCGCTTGCCCCTGCGGCAATCGAGTCTAAGAGGTTGGCATGGTTTTTTTTGATTTCGAGTTTTACCGTACCCCCAGTTTCCGATGTTTCGGTTTCGGGAAACATAATTTTGGAAATAACCAACGCCCCAGGCGCAGCCATCAGACTGGCCGCAATCAAATACGAAGCAGGTACGCCAAACTTGATGTAGGTAGCCATAACACCACCCGCAATACAAGCAAAACTACCTGTCATTGAGGCCATTAGTTCAGACTTGGTCATGCCTTTCAGATAGGGTTTTATCATTATTTGAGCTTCGACCTGCCCCACAAAGGCACTCGCCACGTTTGACAATGCCTCTGCGCCGCTGATGTTTAGTAGTTTTTTCATTACTATTGCCAAGCCAGATACTACTCGTTGCATGATGCCTAAGTGATAGAGCATATTGACCAAAACTGCCACAAAAACAATAGTAGGTATGATACTAAAAAAGAAAATAAAGCTGTTTTCGCCATTGAAAGCTGTACCTAATAGTGCAGAATTGACCAAAGGCCCAAATACAAAGGCCGCCCCCTTGTCCGAAAAACTAAGTACTTTTTGTACGGCCAAGCCCAACCAGTTGAATACATCTGAACCAACTTGTGTCTTTAAAATAAAAACTGCCAAACCAAACTGCAAAGCCAGTCCAACGCCAACGGTCCGAAAGTTAATAGCTTTTCGATTGTTCGACATAGTGTAGGCAATGCCCAAAATCAGTACAATGCCGATTAGGCCAGTAAAACGTTCCATAAGTGGTTTGAAGTAGTTAGGTTAATTATTTTTGCTGGACTCAAGCACAGACATCGGTGGTTTTGACTTGCTCCAATTTATATTTTCAAATATACAAGTTTTTTATTCACTACACACCGACTGTGGCAACATCAGCAAAAAAGGGAGGGCTTTTTGGTAGTCTAACATTTTCTTGGGTATTTGTGCTAAGTAAGTTTGTAGCGGGTCGGTTGGTATAATCGTTAGCTTCATCGGCTGTCAAAACACTTTGGCTTTCATTACGTTTTCTACTTTCATCTCAAAAAAATCTTCGTGAATATTAACGAGTTTTTCGTCTGGCTGAATCTGTCGTTTGGTGTAGCTGCCGTCTTCGTTCATGGTATATGAATTGACGTTGTCGAGCATATTTTGTTCTAAAATATAAATAGCCTGTTGCTTCACTTTTGCATTGACCAATTCAAAAAGCGACTCAATACGACGGTCGAAGCTACGCACCATGACGTCGGCACTGCCTCCAAAAACCCGAGGATTGTTGTTGTTATGAAAATAAAAAATACGGGTATGTTCCAAAAAGTTGCCAACAATAGA
>JAYVJH010000558.1:0-1943 GCA_043769455.1 Runella sp.
ACGGCACATATATAAAATTGAGAGCCCATTGACTATAACTACATACATTGCTGGCCGATACAGTCATAAAAAACTGAGGTGCTGAGTTGATATTAAATATTGCCTTGTTGTTGTTTATTTTGGTAACAGAAACAGCAGAGTTGCTGGCCACAAAAGTAGAATAGGTAACAGGGAGCAGTTGGTCAAAAGGTATTTCGAGGGTTTTGGTAGCCCCATTTATGGCCATCGTAGAACTAACCATATCGTTACCGTTGAATTTTAGTTTAAAATTATTGGTATAGCCTGGTTTAGCAACATCAGACAAACAAGCATTACCTGCTCCGTTGATATGGCTAAGTATCTCGTTTCGAGAATAGTCGTTAATATAACCTAATTTACCCGTACCCTGACACATAATTGACTTATTAGCAGGGTCGCACAAGTGAGGTGGTGCAGAATAGGCCAAATCGCCTGCACCCAGATTATGGCTTATTTCGTGCAACATTATTTTCCAAACTTGGTCATAGGCTATTAGTTGATTATCACTAAAATTAACAATAGTACTGACACTCGCAGCCATTGCGGGGTTTACGCAAAAACTACCGGTTGGCGTGTGTGCTTGGCCAAATTGTGCGCCAAGAGCGGAAACACCAGGAGTAAATCCTCGCCCTGTAATTAAGTGCGCTACGTCATACGAGCTACTAAACGGGAATATTTGTGTTAGCAAACCTTTGAAATTTGCTAACATTGCTACCGCATCGTTCCCTGTATTACTCATTGCATTGATAGACAGACAAGTCAGACGTATTCTAATTCCGACAGGGGCAATGCTAAAGCTACTGAGATTATTGTCCAAGAAAATAAACTCCATTCGGTTTACCATGTCGTATATTTTCTCTTTTATATCTGTTACACCAGTGCCTGTACTGAGTCTATCTTGTCGGTTTGAGTATTCTGCATCGGTTGCTATGGCGAGTTTTATGTATTTGCAACCTGGTGCCAAGTTGGCTGTGGCAGCCTCTCGGCCATTGGCTGCTTCTCGTTTGTTTTTAGGATTGAGGGTATTGCCGCATACCATACCCTCTGTCGTCGAAAACTCATCTTCGACATCGCTGTATATAATTCGTTTGTCCGAGCTATTGCCATTTTCGGTTTCTTTCACACCAAAGTCGGCCAGATGACTCAGGTGAAAATAGCCTTTGGGAGTCTTAAAAAACCCAGAAAGCCGATTGTCCGAAATCAATAGTCGTGTGGCATTGTCGGGGTGTCCGTTTACATAACCAGCGTAAGTGTGTATGTCTTTTGTTTTGTTTTCAATTACCTTACCCTTATCAAGCAGTACAAAGTCGTCCGACAAGATGTCGTTTTCAAAGAGCGTAAAATCAACGGTTTCGCCACCCAGTTCTAATTTGAACTTAAAAGGATTTGTGGCAGTAGGGGGAGTTTTGCGTATGGCTTTTTTTATATCAGAAACTCGAATTTTAAAAACCTTAAATTTTGACATTTTCGAGTACAGCGTTTTACTTTCATCGTCTGATGTACCATCAGGCTGCCCTTTGAAAGTGTTTTGGGCAAAAGAGAGTTGTGAGAACAACAGCGAAGCAACCAGCATTTTTAAAATAGTTTTCATCGTAATAAATAATTAAAAGTGAAAATTTAAAAACAAGACCAGAAACAAATGATAAATGGGTAATATAGACAGGGTTTAAATGTAAGAAGATAATTACGTTAGTTTTTGAATACGCAATTTAGTGACCTTTTTTACTATTCTATTGTTTTTTGGTATTTTTACAAGAATATTTATTTAGTGGTAAAAACAATTGAGAATTTTATGAGATTTGTTGGCATTGTCAAGAAAATAAAAAGCGAAGCCTTCGCCGTGCAATGGTCTGCTCCGAGCGAAGGCTTCGTTCTTTTACTTAGATTTTGTCTTTGTGCATCAGTGTTGCTACGCCTACAATAGT